>NZ_JBBCUM010000009.1:0-228942 GCF_037147855.1 Allobosea sp. MMO-172
CCCGCCCGTCTGAAACCAGAACGGACAGTCTCACCGAAACCGGCTCAAGGGGGTCAAAGTTGGACGCCGATCCCCCGCCTCAAGGGGTCAAACTTGCACGCCGAAACACAGGTTGCCTCACCGGCACCATTGCCGGGTTGGCCGAGAAGGGCTTGAAGACCCAACTCAAGGGCGGCTGCATGCCGCATCGCTACCTTCGAGCGTTGCCGGAGGCCCGCCCGTTCTGCGATTGTGGTATTGACCGAGAGTGTTCGCGCCGCCGACCACAGCTTTGCTGCGTCGCGGATCAGCGCATCGCGCATCAACGCAAGATGTTCACAAGCCTCCCCAACGGGCAGCGCTTGAAGATCAAGCTTTTCGCTGACCGTAGCCTTGGGAACAATTTGAACCATCTCACGATCCTCTCGTCTAGGTTGAGCTTAGCGCTTGGTTAAGAGCTAAACCTTCCGGGTGGTCACGAGCCTGTTGAGATACGGCGGCTCTACTTCTTTGAGGGCTGCCTCCGTGAGCTTCCCAAAGCTCTCGTAAGGCCCTCGCCACCGCCGGGGATTGGCCTGCTCGGGCAGGAACCATTGCTTCCCCGTGGCCGGGTCCAGGTAGACCCTTATTGATCGTTGCGCGGACGCCATTGCGGCATCGGGTGGCCGTTCTTCACGGCGTGGGCCGAGAGCGTTATGCGGCAGCCCGTTGGCGTCTGAACGATGATGGTTTCACTCATGGTGGTTCCCCTAGGTGTTTCGGCTGATGCGTCCGGTGAGGGCGCATGAGGCGGGACATCTGGCGGGAGGCGGGAGGAGCCATCGGGACGGCTTGACCAGCGGCCCCTCCCTTCGCCGCCGCTAAAGTCGCGGGGCGCTAAGGTCTCTCATCCAAGCGGGGTTCGATCACATGACAGCCTCCTCCATTGGCGCTGGGCTGGGTTGCCGTCCCTGAGGCCCATTCCTGCGCTGGGGTCTCTTGGTGGTCGGCCGGCACGCGGCTTCCCATTCCTATGGATAGGCAGATAATCCTATCCGTTGTCCGATTGAGTCAGGAGCCGTCAGCGCCGAGGCCGACGCTTGATGACCTTGAGGCGGTAGCCATAGGGTTCGGCTTCAAGCTCCCGCTTTAGGTCCGCGTATTCTTCCGGCTTGGCTGGTCGGGTGCAGGACAGGACCCAGCCCCAAGAGCATTCGCCGTGCTGGCCCACGTGGGCGTAGGAGCCTGGGTTGCGCGTCCCGTCGCCATCTTCGAGAGGGAACACGGCGGTTACCTCGCGGTCCCCCTTGGTGATGGTCGCGCGGAACATCACGGGCGTGAACTCGGTGTCCTGCGTCATCGCGGCATGCTCCCCATGGCGAGCCAGAGGCGGCCCCAGGTGACGGCGTAATGGGCGAGGAAGAGCGGGGTCATCGTGCCAGACCCCCATGAAAGTCCCGCCACGCGGCTTCGGTGTAAGGCCCCTCGTCGGGCTGGAAGCTTTTGCCCGGTGCGACGAAGCGGAGCGTTTCGCGGTCCCACGTGGTGATGCAGAACTCCTCCCGCTTGGCGCCGCCTTGGCACTGCCACGAGACGGAGCGGTCGGCCTCAACGCGGGTCTTGGGCTCAAGGCTCAAGAGCCACGAGGACCCGTCCTTGCGGATGCAGATGATGTAGTGCTGGGCGGTGGCCATGGATCAGCCCTCCGCCTTGGAGATGGCTGCGGAGAGCTGCCTAATATGGCCAGCGCCCATCGGCACCTCCGCGAGGAGCCGCTTGCAAACGGCCAAAAGCTCCGCGCTTGCTGCCATCACGAGGGCGTTTGCCTCATGGTCCACTGCTCCATCCCAGCTATTCATGGATGCGAGCCAATAGTTCTCGGGAACTGAGCGGATTGTTTTGGTGGCTGCCTCGTAGCGCCACGGTCCAACATGGGCTGCCATAGCGCTCACCTCGCCGCCTTGAGGCCGACCGCAGCGATACCCGCCACGGCATGGGCCATCGCGTCACCCGGCAGGGCGAACAGCTCGGGTCCGGCAACCTGCTTGACCAGCCGGCCGCTCTTGTAGAGCTTCACGATGGCCGCGAACTGCTCGCCCTTGCGTTCCACCACAGGCTTGGCCGTGTAGATGGTCGTGAGGCGCTTGGTGACCGAGAAGGAGACCGTGAGGCGGCCCACCTTGAGGAACCGGAGGCCCCCGACCTTGCGGTAGGTGATGTTGAGGATGTTCGCCATGGTTTGACCCCTTGGCGGTGTGCCCTCATCCTGACAGACTGCTGACAGAAGCTGTCAGCGCGGCTGAGCCATTCTGCCGCAGGTCCACATCGTGATCCGTTCGATCCCGCGATCGAACGGCATGGCTGTTGGGCCGGGAGACGAGTGGGGAGACGCCGCCGTGCAGCGCGCTGAACGATTGCTCGACATGATTCAGAGCCTGCGTCGCCGCAGGCGCCCCGTGACTGCCGAGACGCTGGCCTCCGAGCTCGATGTCTCCGTGCGCACGGTCTATCGCGACATCGGTGCGCTGGTCCGCCAAGGCGTGCCGGTCCGTGGCGAGGCCGGCATCGGCTATGTGCTCGATGCGGGCTTCGACCTGCCGCCGCTGATGCTCTCGCCCGACGAGATCGAGGCCGTGCTGGTCGGCATGCGCTGGCTGAGCGAGCGGGCCGACCCAGTGCTGGCGCGCGCTGCCGAGGATGTGGTCAGCAAGGTCGCGGCGGTGCTGCCGCCGCATCTGCGGCCGATCCTGCTCGATGGGGCCCTGTTCGCGGCCTCCCATCCCGGCGACGTGCCGGCCGATCAGGTCGATGTCGGGGCCGTGCGCGCCGCCATCCGCAACGGCCGCAAGCTCTCGATCCAGTACAGCGACGAGAGCGGCCATGCGACGCAGCGCATGATCTGGCCGATCGGCATGACCTTCTACGAGCGCGTGCGCATCGTCATCGCCTGGTGCGAGCTGCGGCAGGCCTTCCGCCATTTCCGCACCGACCGCATCACCGGCCTCGTCGCGCTGGAGGAGCGCTATCCCGCTCGCCGCGCCGACCTCTTCCGCCGCTGGCAGAAGGAAGAGGAGCGCGCGAAGGAGGAATGGGAGCGCTGCAAGCGCGAGGGTGGCGGAATGCCGGCAAGCGCCGAGGGCAGCGTCGCGGCCTGAAGGTTTTTAGCCGCGGATGACCGCGCTGCCTTCCAGCTTCGCGCGGCCGGAGGCGACCTCAGCCAGTGCCGCCGGATAGAGCTTGTGCTCCTCGACGAGAACGCGCTTCGCCAGCGTCTCCTCGTCGTCGCTGGGCAGAACCGGCACTTTCGCCTGCAGGATCACCGGCCCGGCATCGAGCTCCGGCACGACGAAATGCACCGAGCAGCCATGTTCGGTGGCGCCAGCTTCCAGCGCCTGGCGGTGCGTATGCGTGCCCTTGAACAAGGGCAGCAGCGAGGGGTGGATATTGATCATCCGCCCTTCCCAGCGCGCCACGAACCAGGGCGTCAGGATGCGCATGAAACCGGCCAGTACGAGCAGGTCGATCTGGTTGACCCGCAGCACGTCATCGACCGCGCGCTCGAAGGCTTCGCGGTCCTTGCCGAAGGGGCGGTGATCGACCGTTGCCGTGGCGATGCCGAAGCCGCGTGCCCGGTCGAGCCCGGCGACATCGGGAATATTCGAGATGACGAGCGCGATCTCGGCCGGATAGCCCGGCGCCTGCGCCGCTTCCGCCAGCGAAACCATGTTGGAGCCGCGCCCGGAGATCAGCACCCCGACGCGCTTGCGGGGAAGGGCGGCGCTCACAGCGAGAGCTTGCCGCGATAGCTGACCTGCTCCTCGCCGCCGGCAACCGGCACGATCTCGCCGAGCTTCACCGGCGCCTCGCCTGCGGCCTTCAGAGCGGCGAGAACCTCATCCGCCTTGCTGGCCTCGGCCGCGACGATCATGCCGATGCCGCAGTTGAAGGTGCGCAGCATTTCGCGCTCGGCCACGCCGCCGACCTTGGCGAGCCAGCCGAACACGGCCGGAACCGGGATGGCGGGGAGATCGAGTGCGACGCCGAGTCCCTCGGGCAGCACGCGCGGGATATTGTCGGGGAAGCCGCCGCCGGTGATATGCGCCAGCGCCTTGATGCCGTCGGTCGCCTTCAGCGCCTGGAGGAGCGGCTTCACATAGATGCGGGTCGGCTCCAGCAGCGCTTCGGCGAGGCTCTTGCCCGGAG
This sequence comes from Allobosea sp. MMO-172, assembly GCF_037147855.1. Taxonomy (NCBI): domain Bacteria; kingdom Pseudomonadati; phylum Pseudomonadota; class Alphaproteobacteria; order Hyphomicrobiales; family Alloboseaceae; genus Allobosea; species Allobosea sp. MMO-172. The sequence continues at coordinate 4,162 of NZ_JBBCUM010000009.1, forward strand.
CGAAGGGAGCGGGCGCATCCCAGCCGAGGCCGCTGACCTCGACGATGCGGCGCACCAGCGAGTAGCCGTTCGAATGCACGCCGGAGGAGGGCAGGCCGAAGACCACGTCGCCGGGCTTCAGGTCCTCGCGCGGCAGCAGCGTGCCGCGCTCGGCGGCGCCGACGGCGAAGCCGGCGAGGTCGTAATCCTTCTCGGCGTACATGCCGGGCATCTCGGCGGTCTCGCCGCCGATCAGGGCGCAGCCGGCCTGGCGGCAGCCATCGGCGATGCCGCGCACGATTTCGACGCCGACCTTCGGGTCGAGCTTGCCGGTGGCATAATAGTCGAGGAAGAGCAGGGGCTCGGCGCCCTGCACGATCAGGTCGTTGACGCACATCGCGACGAGGTCGATGCCGATCGTCGAATGCAGCCCGCTTTCGATCGCGATCTTCACCTTGGTGCCGACGCCGTCATTGGCCGCGACCAGGATCGGGTCGCTGAAGCCGGCGGCCTTGAGGTCGAACAGCCCGCCGAAGCCGCCGATCTCGGCGTCCGCGCCCGGCCGGCGCGTCGCGCGGACCAGCGGCTTGATCTCGTCGACCATGGCATTGCCGGCGTCGATATCGACACCTGCCTGCGCATAGGTCAGTCCGTTTGCGCCGGGCTTGCTCATTGCGTTTCGCCTTCCTTCTGCTCGCGCGAGCGATAGGCAAGCACGCCCGCGCTGGCAAGGCGTTTGGCTGGTTTTGCAAGGTATTTGGTCGCATGGCCACGGAAGCCGATGGCGGCCCGCGTCGAACGCGGTCGTGCTTCATTGACCAGACTGCGCTTGAAGCGTAGTCTGCCATCGATGGAATTCGAGTGGGACGACGCGAAATCCAAGGCCAACTATGCCGGGCGCGGCTTCGGCTTCGATTTTGCCGCGCTTATTTTCGAAGGCCCGACGCTGGAGGCTCCGGATCTCCGCACGGATTACGGAGAGCGCCGCATTCAGGCTATCGGCGAGGCTGAGGGTTTTGTTCTGGTGGTGGTCTACACGGATCGGCCGCCGGTCCGCCGGATCATCTCGGCCCGTCTCGCCAATCGGAAGGAGCGTGCCCTATGGCAAGCATTCGCAAGTCGCTAGCGGATATCAAGGCTGCCCGGCCTGTGATCGACCGCGCCCGAATGGCTGCGACCGCCGAGAACGAGATTCTGCTGCACGCGGAAGAGGACGGTCAGCGGCCGGATGATGAATCTGCTGGCTATGCGCCGGTTTTGCCGGTTCAGGTCGTGCGCAAGCAACTCGGGATGACGCAGGAGCAGTTTGCGGCCGCGCTTCATATCCCCTTGCCGACGCTGCGCAATTGGGAGCAGGGGCGAACGCTCCCCGATCCGGCGGCGCGGGCGCTGCTGACGATCGTGGCGAAGGAGCCCGAGGCTGCCCTGCGCGCATTGAAGGTGGCATAGCTGCCGGCAAGCCGATCCGCGACGTGCAAGGCTACCCGCCATGACGATCCCCAACCTGATCACCATCGGCCGCCTGTTCCTAGTGCCGCTGGTCATCGTCATGATCATCAACGCGAACTGGGATGCGGCCTTCATCCTCTTCGTGGTGGCCGGCATCTCGGACGCGGTCGACGGCTTCCTCGCCAAGCGCTGCGGCATGGCGAGCGAGCTGGGAGCATGGCTCGATCCCGTCGCCGACAAGGCGCTGATCGTTTCGATCTACATCACGCTTGCCGTGGTCGGCGCGATCCCGGTCTGGCTCGTCGTGCTCGTCGTCGCGCGCGATCTCATGATCGTGGCGGCGGTGATCCTGTCCTGGCTGCTCGATAAGCCGCTGACGATCGCGCCCATCGTCGTCAGCAAGCTGAATACCGCCGCCCAGATCGGCTTCGCCGCGCTTGCGCTGGGCTCACGCGCCTTCGGCATCGAGCTCGGCTCGTTCGCGCTGGCCTGTGAACTCCTCGTCGCTCTGTTGACGGTCGCCTCGATGACGGCCTATCTCGCCTTCTGGCTGCGCCATATGGCGGGTTGACGGGGCTTTGTCCGCATGGCGGCTTGGAACCGCAGGTCCCGATGCACATTTCACAGGTCCTGCCGGCAGTAAGACGCAAGAGAGGCTGATCGATGACGTTGCAACGCCAGATCGGCTTCTGGGTCGGCTCCCTTCTCGTCTTCGTCCTGTTTCTGGTGGTGCTGCGCGACGTGCTGCTGCCCTTCATCGCGGCGCTGGCGCTCGCCTATCTGCTCGATCCGCTCGCCGACAGGCTGGAGCGGATGGGCATGAGCCGGATGGTGGCGACGATCGTCATTCTCGTCGTCTTCCTGCTCATCTTCGTGCTGGCGCTGGTGCTGCTGGCGCCGCTGCTCGGCCAGCAGCTTGCCGGCCTTGTCGCCCGCCTGCCGGGCGATGCCGCCAAGCTTCAGGCGCTGGTGCTGGAGAAGGGCACGCCCTGGCTCGAGCGCTTCGGCGCCACCGAACTCACCAAGGACGCGCAGAGCTCGCTCGGCAATCTGGTCGGCGACGGCATGAAATGGGTCGGCGGCCTGCTGCAATCGCTCTGGAGCGGCGGTACCGCCATCGTCGGCGTGTTCTCGCTGCTGGTGCTGACGCCGGTCATCGCCTTCTATCTGCTGGTCGACTGGGATCGCATGGTCGCGACCGTCGATAGCTGGCTGCCGCTCGATCATCGCGACACCATTCGCTGCCTGCTGCACGAGATGGACATGGCGATCGCCGGCTTCCTGCGCGGACAGGCGCTGGTCTGCGTGCTGCTCGGCGGCTTCTACGCCATCGGTCTCAGCGTCATCGGCGTCAATTTCGGCGCGCTGATCGGCATCATCTCGGGCTTCCTCTCCTTCATCCCCTATGTCGGCTCGCTGACCGGGCTCGTGCTCTCGGTCGGCGTCGCGACGGTACAGTTCTGGCCGGACTGGACCTGGCCGCTGGCGACGCTCGGCGTCTTCTTCGCCGGGCAGTTCCTGGAGGGGAACATCTTCCAGCCCAAATTCGTCGGCGATTCCATCGGCGTGCATCCGGTCTGGCTGATGTTCGCGCTGCTCGCCTTCGGCTCGCTGTTCGGCTTCGTCGGCCTGCTGCTGGCGGTGCCGCTCGCTGCCGTCATCGGCGTGCTCTGCCGCTTCGCGCTGCGGCAATATCTCGCCAGCAACCTCTACCACGGTGGCGACGCCACCCGTGCTGCGGCGGCGAAGGCGCGCATCGGCACCGACGCCTGAGCCCGTGATGTCTGAAGTTCCCCCGCGTCCGCGCCAGCTCGCCTTCGACCTGCCGGTCGACAGCCGCCATGGCGTCGAGGATTTCCTGGTCGGCGCCTCCAACGAGGCGGCCTATGGCCTGATCGAGCGCTGGCCGGCCTGGCCCGAGGCCTGGTTGCGCCTGACCGGCCCGGAAGGCGCCGGCAAGACCCATCTCGCCGCGATCTGGGCGCGGGCCGCCCATGCCTGGACGATTCCCGCGAGCGAGCTGAGCGAAGCGCAGGTGCCGCATCTGGTCTCCGGCGGCGCATTGGTGGTCGAGGATTGCGATGCGGGCACCCTCGACGAGCGCGCGCTCTTTCACCTGATGAACGCGATGAAGGCGCGCGGCGGCTTCCTGCTGCTGACGGCGCGAAGCGCGCCCGATCTCTGGGGCCTGAGCGTGCCGGATCTGCTCTCACGGCTCCGGCTCGCTCCGGCCGCGACGATCGAGCCGCCGGATGACGGGCTGCTGCGGGCGCTGCTGGTCAAGCTCTTCATCGACCGCCAGCTCGTGGTCGACATCGCCGTGATCGACGCTCTCGCCATGCGGATGGAGCGCTCCTTCGCCGCTGCGCGGCAGGTGGTCGACCGGCTCGACCGGCTCGCGCTCGAACGTGGCCGGCGCGTGACGCGGCCGCTGGTGCAGGAGGCGCTGGCGGAACTGTTTCCGGAGGAGCCGGGTTGACCGGCGTCTGACCATGACGGAAGGGCAGGGCGGAATGAGCGAAGACGCTGCGGATATCTGGCTGTTCTCCTATGGCACGCTGCGCCAGAAGAACGTCCAGCTCGCCACGTTCGGGCGCGAGCTCGAAGGCCGGGAAGATGCGCTGGTCGGATTTGCCCGCAGCATGATCGCGATCACCGACCCCGACGTGGTCGCGACGAGCGGCGAGACGCATCATCCGATCGTCGCCCGCACCGGCAACCCGGCGGACGAGGTCGATGGCACGGTCTTCCGCATCACCGCGGCGGAGCTGGCCGCTGCCGATTCCTACGAGGTTTCGGATTACAGGCGCATCGCGGTCAGGCTGAAATCGGGCAACGAGGCCTTCGTCTATGTCCGCGCCGCAGATGCGTGATCGCCATGGCGCAGGCTGAATCATGTCGCTTGTCATCGAACCGTCGCACTAGAATGGCTTCAACGGCAGCATGAGCGGAAAGACGACCAGGACGCGAGTGAAGCGCATGACCCTCGACACCGTGATCGACGAGCCGGAGAAGCTTTCCAGCGAGGCTGACGCGGCGCCTCTGCGCCATCAGCCGGAGCGCTTCATGAACCGCGAGCTGTCCTGGCTCCAGTTCAACCGCCGCGTCATGGAGGAGGCCTCGAATCGCAGCCACCCGCTGCTGGAGCAGCTGCGCTTCCTCTCGATCTCCGCCAACAACCTCGACGAATTCTTCATGGTCCGCGTCTCCGGCCTGCGCGAGCAGCTCAAGGCCGGCGTCGTCACGCGCAGCCAGGATGGGCTGACGCCGGCCGGCCAGCTCGTCGCCATCGGCGAGGCGGTCGCGGCCCTGACCGCCGATCAGCAAGCACGCTGGGCGGAGCTGCGCCACGATCTGCACGAGAACCGCATCCACCTGCTGCAGCCGGCCGATATCGGCCCGCAGGACCGGATCTGGCTGGAGGATTACTTCCTCAACTACATCTTCCCGGTGCTGACGCCGCTGGCGATCGACCCGGCGCATCCGTTCCCCTTCATCCCCAATCTCGGCTTCACCATCGCCCTGGCGCTGGAGCGCAAGCATGACGGCCGCCAGCTCGACGCGCTGATCCGCGTCCCCACCAAGATCGACCGCTTCATCGAATTGCCCGATCTGGCGCGCGAGGGCTTGCATCGCTTCATCGCGCTCGACGACGCGGTCTCGCTGTTCATCAGCAAGCTCTTCCCGGGTTACGAGGTGAAGGGCGCCGGCTCCTTCCGCATCATCCGCGACTCCGATCTCGACATCGAGGAGGAGGCGGAGGACCTCGTCCGCGTCTTCGAGACCATGCTGAAGCAGCGCCGCCTCGGCGTCGTCATCCGGCTCGAACTCTCGACCGGCATGCCCGACCACCTGCGTCGGATGATCGTGCGCGAGCTCAAGGTCGACAGCGACGAGGTCGTGGAGGTCAACGGCATGATCGGCCTGAACGAGCTTTCGCAGCTCGTCGGCGTCGATCGGCCGGACCTGAAGTTCAAACCCTACAACGCCCGCTTCCCGGAGCGCATCCGCGAGCATGGCGGCGACTGCTTCGCCGCGATCCGCCAGAAGGACCTGCTCGTCCACCACCCCTATGAGAGCTTCGACGTCGTCGTGCAGTTCCTGCAGCAGGCGGCGCGCGACCCCAATGTCGTCGCGATCAAGCAGACGCTCTACCGCACCTCGGCCAACTCCCCGATCGTCAAGGCTCTGACCGAAGCGGCCGAGGCCGGCAAGTCGGTCACCGCGCTGGTCGAGCTCAAGGCCCGCTTCGACGAAGAGGCGAATATCCGCTGGGCCAAGGAGATGGAGCGCGCTGGCGTACAGGTCGTCTACGGCTTCATCGAACTCAAGACCCACGCCAAGCTGTCACTCGTCGTGCGCCGCGAGGCCGGCCAGCTCGTCAGCTACTGCCATATCGCGACCGGCAACTACCACCCGATCACGGCACGCATCTATACCGACGTCTCCTTCTTCACCGCCGATCCCGTGCTGTCGCAGGATGTCGCCCGCGTCTTCAATTTCATCACCGGCTACGCCGAGCCCGCCGGGCTGGAGCGCATGGCGGTCTCGCCGACCAGCCTGAAGCAGCGCCTGCTCGACGACATCGCCGAGGAGGTCGCCCATGTGAAGGCCGGCCGCAAGGGCGCGATCTGGGGCAAGTGCAACTCGCTGGTCGACCCCGAGATCATCGACGCGCTCTATGACGCCAGCCAGGCCGGCGTCGAGATCGATTTCGTCGTGCGCGGCATCTGCTGCCTCAGGCCCGGCGTGCCCGGCCTCTCCGAGAACATCCGGGTCAAGTCGATCATCGGCCGCTTCCTGGAGCACACCCGTATCTACGCCTTCGGCGCCGGCCATGGCATGCCGTCGCCCAAGGCCAAGATCTACATTTCCTCGGCCGATCTGATGCCGCGCAATCTCGATCGCCGCGTCGAGGCGCTGACCCCGATCCTGAACCCGACTGTGCATCAGCAGTTGCTGGACCAGATCATGCTGGCCAACCTGCTCGACAACGAGCAGAGCTGGACGATATTGCCCGATGGCGGTTCGCGCCGCATTGTCCCCGCGCCGAACGAAGAGCCGTTCAACGCGCATAAGTACTTCATGACGAACCCGAGTCTGTCCGGACGTGGAAAATCGCTCTCCAATTCAAGTCCCCGCTCCCTCTCGCGCCGAGGGGGACGTAAGGCCTGAGCTCCGGCATGCGCCGGGGCGGCTCGCGCTGTCCCACACCATCGCCATCGTCGATATCGGCTCGAACTCGGTCCGTCTCGTCGTCTACGAGATGCTGGCGCGTGCGCCCTCGCAGGTCTTCAACGAGAAGGAGATGGCGGGGCTCGGCCGGCAGGTCGCCTCGACCGGCCGGCTCGCCGACGATGCCATCGCCAAGGCGATCAACGCGCTGGTGCGCTTCCGCATCCTTTGCGAAGCGATGCATGTCGGCGAGATCCGCGTCATCGCCACCGCCGCGGCGCGCTATGCGAGCAATGGCCCTGAGTTCATCGCCCGCGCAGAGGAAGCGATCGGCCAGCCGATCGAATTGATCTCGGGCGGGCGCGAGGCGGTGCTTTCCGGCCTCGGCGTGATCTCGGGCTTCGATAATCCCGATGGCGTGGTCGGCGACCTCGGCGGCGGCAGCCTGGAGCTGATCTCCGTCAAGGACGGCGCGGTGGGGCAGGGCGCCAGCGTCCCGCTCGGTGGTCTCGCCCTGCTCGATCGCTCGAAGGGCTCGCTCAAGGCGGCCGAGAAGATCGTCAAGGACGAGCTCGACAAGCTGCCGCAGCTCGCAGCGATGAAGGGCCGCGACTTCTACGCCGTCGGCGGCACCTGGCGCGCGTTGGCCACACTCCATCAGCACCGCGCGGCCTATCCGCTGAACGTGATGCACGGCTATTCCGTGCCGACGCGCGACGTGGCCGATTTCGTCAAGCTGGTCGAGCGGGCCGACGTCTCGGTGCTCGACGCGATCGATTCCGTATCCTCGGCCCGCCGTCCGCTCCTGGCCTATGGCGCGCTGGTGCTCGACGAGCTGATCAAGCGCGGCCGGCCGCGCGAGATCATCATCTCGGCACAGGGCGTGCGCGAGGGCCTGCTGCACGAGCAGCTTTCGCCGGAGGAGCAGAGCGCCGACCCGCTGATGCAGGCCGCGCGCGACTACAACCTGCTGCGTGCCCGCGACCCGCGCCATGCGGCCGAGCTGATCAACTGGACCCGCGGCATTCTGGAAACGGCCGGCCTGCCGCAGGACGAGCCCTCGGGCCGGATGATCGAGACGGTCTGCCTGCTTTCCGATATCGGCTGGCGCGCCCATCCCGACTATCGCGGCGAGCAGAGCATGAACGTCATCGCCCATGCCTATTTCACCGGCATCGACCATGTCGGCCGGGCCTTCCTGGCGCTGACGATCTTCCATCGCTATGCCGGGATGAAGGCGAGTTCGCCGGCCGCGGCCGGGCTCAAGACCCTGCTCTCGCCTATGGTGCTGGCGCGGGCCATGCTGATCGCGGCGATCTTCCGCGTCGCCTATCTGCTCTCGGCCGGCATGTCCGGCATTCTGCCGCGCATTCCGGCTTCCTGCGTCGACAACCGCCTGCTTCTGCGCTTCCCCGACGACCTCGCGGCGCTGGCGAGCGAGCGCGTCGAAGGGCGGCTCAAGCAGCTCGCGAAGCTGCTCGGCCGCGATTTCGAGATCGGCAAGCTCTGAGGTCTGTCAACATTCGATCACCCAACCCTTGTCATTCCGGGGCGCGCCGCAGGCGCGAACCCGGAACCCACGACGGGGTGAGACGCGGAGTGTTCGGTTGCGAGCGGCTCGCCCGGTCGTGGGTTCCGGGTTCTTCGCTCCGCGAAGCCCCGGAAGGACAAAGCGCGTGCTGGCTCACCCCACCGCGCGCAGGCGAGCGAAGCCGGCGTCGAGATCGGCCTTGAGGTCCTCGAGGTCCTCGAGGCCGATATGGATGCGGATCGTCGGCCCCTTGAAGTCCGGCTTCGTCGCCGTGCGGTAGTCCTTGCAGTCGAAGGGCAGGACCAGGCTCTCATAGCCGCCCCACGAGGCGCCGATGCCGAACAGCGCGAGCCCGTCCAGCATCGCGCCGACGGCCTTCATCGAGACCGGCTTCAGTTCGAAGGTGAAGAGCGAGGAGGCGCCGGTGAAGTCGCGCTTCCAGATCTCGTGCCCCGGCGCGCCCGGCAAGGCGGGGTGCAGGACGCGCGCAACCTCGGAGCGCCCCTGCAGCCATTCGGCCATGGCGAGGCCGGCCGGCATCTGCTCCTTCAGGCGGATCGCCATCGTGCGCATGCCGCGTAGCGTCAGGAACGCGTCTTCCGGGGCGACGATGAGGCCGAGCTGGCCCCAGGCCGCGCGCAGCTTCTTGTAGAGTTCCGGCGTGCGGGCCGAGACGGTGCCGATCAGCACGTCCGAATGGGCGGCGTAATACTTGGTGCCGGCCTGCACGGAGAGATCGACGCCGAAGCCATGGGCGTCGAAGAACATCGGCGTCGCCCAGGTATTGTCCATCGCAACGAAAATGTCGCGCTCGCGGGCGGCGGCGACGATCGCCGGGATGTCCTGCATCTCGAAGGTCTGCGAGCCCGGCGCCTCGGTCCAGACGGCCCTGGTGTTCGGCTTGAACTGCTTGGCGATGTCGGCGCCGATGAGCGGATCGTAATAGGTCACCTCGACGCCCATCCGCTTCAGGAAGGTGTCGCAGAAGATCCGCGTCGGCCGGTAGACGCTGTCCGTCACCAGAACGTGATCGCCGGAGGACAGCAGGGTCAGGAAGGCGAGCGTGCAGGCCATCAGCCCCGACGGCGTCACGACCACGCCGGCGCCGCCCTCGATCGTGTTGCAGGCGGCAATCAGGGCGTCGATCGTCGGGTTGCCATCCGTGCCGTAGGTGTAGCGCGCCTTGCGGACCAGGAAGTCCTCGGTGTTCGGATAGACGACCGTCGAGCCTCGTACGATAGGCGGATTGACAAAGCCGTAGCTGTCGGTCGGGTCGCGGCCGGCGAGTGCCAGGCGCGTGCGCTCGCCGAGGCGCGCAAATTCAGGCGAAGTCAGCTTTTTCATGGAACGGCACGGCCAGAAATAGGGAAAATCATGGTCAGGCTTGACCACTCCCCACAAACTCGCATGTGATGTATGCAGGGAACAAGGGGCGGCTCATGCGTATGGCGGTTGCTTGACGCTCATGAGTCGCTCTGGCAATCGACGCAAGGATATGGGGACGCCGCGCGAAAGCGGGATCAACCGAGTGGCGAAAATGCCGCCGGCGGCGGGACCAGGAATATCTGCCGGCATCAGCCGGATAACGGGGTCCAACGGGAGAGTACCGATGAAAAAGTTTGTTGCAGCCGCCCTTGCGGCAGGGATCGGCATGGCGCTGTCCGCGAGCGGGGCCTCGGCTCAGGCCACGCTGGCGCAGGTCAAGCAGCGCGGCATCCTGAATTGCGGCTCGAACACCGGCCTCGCCGGCTTCGGCGTGCCGGATGCGCAGGGCAACTGGAAGGGTCTCGACGTCGATCTGTGCCGCGCCATCTCGGCCACGATCTTCAACGATCCCAACAAGGTGAAGTTCATCCCGCTTTCGGCCAAGGATCGCTTCACCGCGCTCCAGTCGGGCGAAGTCGACGTGCTCGTCCGCAACTCGACCTGGACGATGACGCGCGACGCCTCGCTCGGCCTGCTCTTTACCGGCGTGAACTATTATGACGGCCAGGGCTTCCTGGTTCGCAAGAAGCTCGGCGTGAACTCGGCGCTGCAGCTCAACGGCGCCTCGGTCTGCACCCAGCAGGGCACCACGACCGAGCTCAACCTGGCCGACTACTTCCGCGCCAACAACCTCAAGTACGAAGTCGTCGCCTTCGCGACCTCGGACGAGACGGTCAAGGCTTACGACGCCGGCCGCTGCGACGCCTTCACCACCGACGCCTCGGGCCTCTATGCCGAGCGCCTGAAGCTGGCGAACCCCGACGAGCATCTCGTCCTGCCCGAGATCATCTCGAAGGAGCCGCTCGGCCCGTCCGTCCGCAACAACGATCCGCAGTGGTTCAACCTGGTGAAGTGGACCCATTTCGCCATGCTGAACGCCGAGGAACTCGGCGTGACCCAGGCGAATGTCGAGCAGCAGCTCAAGTCCGACAACCCGGAGATCAAGCGTCTGCTCGGCACCGAGGGCAAGTTCGGCGAGCAGGTCGGCCTGACGCCGGACTGGGTCGTCCGCATCGTCAAGCACGTCGGCAATTACGGCGAATCCTTCGAGCGTAACGTGGGCCAGGGCTCGCTGCTCAAGATCGCCCGCGGCCAGAACGGCCTGTGGACCAAGGGCGGCCTGCAATACGCCCCGCCGGTTCGCTGAGAAGTTGCGGGGCGCCGGTCAGACCGGCGCCCCGTTTCCGTTTCGCGTACGCGCCTTGTGGCGGCTTGAGTCGCTGAAGCGCGGAGTCTGAGTGTTCGATTGCCGCACGGTGCCGTCGCTGCTGTCGTCCAGGGCCTGTTCCGCCATGGGAAAAGCAAGGATGCCGCCCCTCTGCGCGATGGCTTTCGCCGCTCTGGCGAGCCTCGCGCCGGTTAGCGGGCGAGCCGCTCCGGAAGGCGGCCTGCTGGAGCAGGTGAAGCATCGCGGGGCTGTCGTCTGCGGCGTGGCGCCCTCGCTGGCCGGCTTCTCGGTCCCTGACAGGGACGGGCGCTGGACCGGCTTCGATGTCGATCTCTGCCGGGCGGTCGCCGCGGCGATCTTCGACGACCCCGAGAAGGTGAAGTTCGTTCCGCTGCTGTCGAAGGACCGTTTCACGGCGCTCCAGACCGGCGATGTCGATCTTCTCTCGCGAACCTCGACCTGGTCGATGGCGCGCGACACCGCGCTCGGCCTCAACTTCACCGGCATCAATTTCTACGGCGGCGAGGGCTTCATGGTCCGCGCCAGGCTTGGCCTCACCTCGGCCTTGCAGCTTTCCGGCGCCTCCGTCTGCACCGAGCAGGGCACCACGACCGAGCTCAATGTCGCCGATTTCTTCCGCGGCCACGGGCTGAAATACGAGATCGTCACGTTCAAGGGCAGCGACGAGACCGTCGATGCCTATACCAGCGGCCGCTGCGACGCCTATGCCTATGACCGGGCCGGCCTCGCGATCCAGCGGATGAAGCTTTCGGCGCCGCAGGAGCACGTCATCCTCCCGGAGACGATCTCCAAGGAGCCGCTCGGCCCCGCCGTGCGCCATGGCGACGATCAATGGTTCGATCTGGTCAAATGGACGCTCTTCGCCATGGTGAATGCCGAGGAGCTGGGAGTTGACCGAGGCAATGTCGAGGCGATGCGCTCCTCGGAGCGGCCTGATATCCGGCGCCTGCTCGGAATCGAGGGCGCTTTCGGCGAAGCGATGGGGCTCAATCGCGATTGGGCCTATCGCATTCTGCGTCATGTCGGCAATTATGGTGAATCTTTCGAGAGAAACCTCGGTCGGGACTCGCCTCTGAGGATCGAACGTGGCCAGAATGCGCTGTGGACTCGGGGTGGCCTGCAATACGCTCCTCCGATCCGCTGAAGGAAGCCGGAGCTAAATCCGGTGCGAAAATGAAACAGGGCCGCAAGGCCCTGCGCGAGACGAAGGAAACGACGCAAGGTTCGGGCTGCTTGGCCCGGGACTTGCTCACAAGCCGAGAGCGGGACAAACCCGCTCCGAACAGGGGAACCGCATGAAGATATGCTTTGCGTCGGCGGTTGCCGGCGCCGGATACCTGTCTCAGCGTATGACGCGGGCCGGGATCGGGGGCTGAAAAGAGGGGCGTGCGGCTTTCCGGCCGGGCGCCGCTCGCAAGACCAGAACAGTGGCACGGACAACAAGACGACCGCGGCGCAACCGCACCGCCGCAGGATCGCCGGCTACGACAAGCGAAACAAAAAGGGCGTGACAGGTGTCGAGCATTCCCAGCGAACAGGTATCACCCGGCAAGGCGTCGTTGTTCTACGACCCTAAGATCCGGGGCTATGTCTATCAGATCGCTCTGGTGGCGGTCGTCGCCTTCCTGATCTGGTCGGCGGCATCGAACGCGATCGAGAACCTGCGTGCGCAGAAGATCGCCTCCGGCTTCGGGTTTTGGCACAACGCCGCCGGCTTCGACATCAACCAGAAGCTGATCCCGTTCTCCGCCTCGGGCGGCTCGACCTATGGCGACGCCTTCATCGTCGGCCTTCTGAATACCTTGCTGGTTGCCGGGCTCGGCATCATCCTGGCGACGTTCCTCGGCTTCTTCGTCGGCGTCGCCCGCCTCTCGAACAACTGGGTCATCTCGAAGCTCGCGATGATCTATGTCGAGGTCATCCGCAACGTCCCGCTGCTGCTCCAGCTCTTCTTCTGGTACAACGCGGTGCTGAAGCCGCTGCCGAACCCGCGCGATTCGATCAAGCTCCCGACCGGCGCCCTGCTCAACAACCGCGGCCTCTACCTTCCCGATCCGCAGCTCGGGCCCGGCGGCAGCCTGATCGTCTGGGCCTTCCTGATCGGCCTCGTCGCCACCTTCGTCTTCCGTCACTGGGCCCGCAAGCAGCAGGCGGCGACCGGCCGGCAATATCCGATCGGCTGGGTCGCGCTCGGCCTGATCGTGGTCGTGCCGTTGCTGGTCTATTTCGTCACCGGGCGGCCGGTCTCCTTCATCTATCCGGAGCTTGCCGGCTTCAACCTGCGTGGCGGCATCCAGATCTTCCCCGAGTTCGTCGCGCTGCTGATCGGCCTGACGACCTATACGGCCGGCTTCATCGCCGAGGTCGTGCGCGCCGGCATCCTCGCTGTCTCTAAGGGCCAGAGCGAGGCGGCCCATGCGCTGGGCCTGCGCAGCGGGCCGACACTGAAGCTCGTCGTCATCCCGCAGGCGATGCGCGTCATCATCCCGCCGCTGACCTCCAACTACCTCAACCTGACCAAGAACTCGTCGCTGGCGGTCGCGATCGGCTATCCCGATCTCGTCCAGGTCTTCACCGGCACGGTGCTGAACCAGACCGGCCAGGCGGTCGAGGTCGTGGCGATCACGATGGCGGTCTATCTGACGATCTCGCTGGTGACCTCGCTGTTCATGAACATCTACAACAAGCGCATGGCGCTGGTGGAACGGTGAGGGCCGCGCGATGACCGACGCAACAACCGAAAACGCGCCCTACGCCTTCGTCCGCAAGGAGACGCTTCCGCAGGAGCCGGCGCCGCTCTCCGTCGCCGGCCCGCTGGCCTGGATCAGGGGAAATCTGTTCTCCAGCCCGCTCAACGCGATCCTGACGCTGCTTTGCGTCTGGCTCGTGGTCGACTCGGTGCCGGGGCTGGTCCGCTTCTATTTCCTGGATGCGGTCTGGACCGGCACGAACCGCGATGCCTGCCTTGCCGACAAGGTCGGCCGCCCCGTCGGGGCGTGCTGGGCCTATGTCGCGGACAGGCTCCAGTACTTCATCTACGGCTCCTATCCGGTGTCGGAGCGCTGGCGCGTCAACATCGTCTTCGTGATGTTCGCGCTCGGCGTGGTCTGGCTGCTCTGGAACAGGATGCCGCTGAAGAAGGTCGGTTTCTTCTTCTTCTTCGTCATCCTGCCGGCGAGCGCCTTCATTCTGCTGCTCGGCGGCCCGCGCGCCGAGAGTTTCCTGCGCTTCCTGATCATCGCAACCTTCGCGCTGGCGGTGCTCTACACGCTGCTCTCCTTCGCGCCGGGGGTGATGAAGTTCTGGATCGGCGAGGGACAGGTCGCGGTCGAGGAGGCGATGCCGGCCTGGCAGCGCTTCTACCGGCCGAAGCGCCTGATCCTGATCTCGCTCGTCGTCTTCGGCCTGTTGGCGCTGCTCGCCGACAAGGTCGGCCTGCCGCGCGTCGATACCGGCCTCTGGGGCGGCATGACCGTGACCTTCCTGATCTCGGCGGTCGGCATCGTCTTCTCGCTGCCGCTCGGCGTGCTGCTCGCGCTCGGTCGCCGCTCGCGGCTGCCGGCGATCCAGCTGCTCTCGGTGATCTTCATCGAGTTCGTGCGCGGCGTGCCGCTGATCACCGTGCTGTTCATGGCCAATACCATGCTGCCGCTCTTCGTGCCGCAGGAGTGGTCGCCTGACCGCCTGCTGCGGCCGCTGATCGGCGTCGCGCTCTTCGCCGCCGCCTATATGGCGGAGGTGGTGCGCGGCGGCCTGCAGGCGATGCCGAAGGGCCAGTACGAAGGCGCGATGTCGCTCGGCCTCGGCTACTGGCAGATGATGCGCCTGATCATCCTGCCGCAGGCGCTGCGCATCGTGATCCCGGGCATCGTCAACACCTTCATCGGGCTGTTCAAGGATACGACGCTGGTCACCATCGTCGGCATCTTCGACTTCCTGCGCACCATCGAGGCGACGCTGATCGATCCGACCTGGGCGACGCCCACGACACGGTCGACAGGCTACGCTTTCGCAGCCATCTTCTATTTCCTGTGCTGCTGGGGAATGTCGCGCTATTCGATCGCGGTCGAAAAGCGCCTCGCCGCCGGCCAAAAACGTTGAGAGGGACGACAACCATGGCAATGGCAGAAACCAAGACGACCGGCTCCCGCCCCGCGGCGCTGAAGCAGACCTCGCTGAACACCGCAACCGCCGTCGAGATGATCGGCGTGAACAAGTGGTACGGCGAGTTCCACGTGCTGCGCGACATCAACCTGAAGGTCGGCCGCGGCGAGAAGCTCGTCATCTGCGGGCCGTCCGGCTCGGGCAAGTCGACCATGATCCGCTGCATCAACCGCCTGGAAGAGCACCAGAAGGGCCAGATCATCGTCGACGGCACGGAGCTCACCAACGATCTCAAGAAGATCGACGAGATCCGCCGCGACGTCGGCATGGTGTTCCAGCACTTCAACCTGTTCCCGCATCTGACGATCCTCGAGAACCTGACGCTGGCGCCGATCTGGGTGCGCAAGATGCCGAAGAAGGATGCCGAGGAAATCGGCATGCACTATCTCAAGCGCGTCAAGATCCCCGAGCAGGCTCACAAATATCCGGGCCAGCTCTCGGGCGGCCAGCAGCAGCGCGTCGCGATCGCCCGCTCGCTCTGCATGAGCCCGAAGATCATGCTGTTCGACGAGCCGACCTCGGCGCTCGACCCGGAAATGGTCAAGGAAGTGCTCGACACCATGGTCTCGCTGGCCGAAGAGGGCATGACCATGCTCTGCGTGACGCACGAGATGGGCTTCGCCCGCCAGGTCGCCGACCGTGTCATCTTCATGGATGCCGGCCAGATCGTCGAGATGAACACCCCCAACGAGTTCTTCAAGAACCCGCAGCACGAGCGCACCAAGCTCTTCCTCAGCCAGATCCTGCACTGAGGCCGGAAGACCTTTTCAAGGACAAGGGCGCGCCGGCTTCCCGGCGCGCCCTTTTCGTTTCGATGGCACGGCGCCGCGCGTTTCGCGAGGCGAGGGCGCTTACTTGCCGTCGCGCGCCTTCACGGCCTGGTCGGGGAAGTCCGAGAACAGGCCGTCGAGCCCGAGCGCGAAGAAGGCCTTGTACTCGGCGCCGGCATCGCCCTTGAAGTCGGAGGCCAGCCGCTTCGGCTCGCTGCGGAAGGTCCAGCTATGGACCAGCAGGCCCGCCGCATGGGCGTCCTTCACGACATTGGTCGGGGCGATCAAGGTGCGGTCACGCTCGTCGATCGCGCCGTCGCCATTGAGGTCCTGCGGCTTGCCGTCGGCGCCGATCGTCTGCCTGGCGCCGATCAGGTAGGGCTTCCACGGGCCGACGCCGTCGGCATAGGTCGCGATCTCCTTCAGGCCCTCGGCCGAGAGCATGTCCTGGAAGGTCCGCTTGTCGCCGAGCACGGCAAAGTCGTAGGGGCGGTCGAAGGGCGCCACCAGCGTGACCTTGCCGTCCTTGTCGACCCCGTCGCCATCGACGAGCTGGACGAGGCGCAATTGCGTCTTCGGGCGCAGGTATTTCAGGTTCGCGGTCTCGAAGCTCTGGATGAAGACCGGGGCGGTCTTGTCGGTCCAGCCGGCGGCCTTGAGCATGTCGAGGAGCTTGTCCTCGAAGGCGAGGCCGAGCGCGGCGTGATAGGTCGGGTGCTTGGTCTCGGGGTAGATGCCGATGGTACGGCCGGTGCGGGCGCTTTCGGCCTTGGCGAGGTCGATCACCTCCTGGAAGGTCGGGATCAGGTACTTGCCGTTATGCGAGGGATCACGATCGGCGAAAGCCTGCTTGGCCTTCAGCGTCTTGATCTCGGCCGCGGTGAAGTCGTTGGCGAACCAGTCGGTGGTGTCGACGCCGTCGACCTTGCGGGTGGTCTTGCGGCTGGCGAATTCCGGGCGCTCGGCGACATCGGTCGTGCCTGATAGCATCGGCTCGTGACGGACGATCAGCACGCCGTCCTTGGTCGAGACGAGGTCCGGCTCGATGAAATCGGCGCCCTGCTGGATCGCGAGCTTGTAGCCCTCGATCGTATGCTCAGGCAGATAGCCGCTGGCGCCGCGATGGGCGACGATGATCGGCTTCTGGCCCGACAGTGTCGGGGCGGCCTGCGCGAGCGCGGCCGGGGCCTGGAAGGCCAGCGCGGCGAGAAGCGTCGTCGAGAGAAGGAGGTGCTTTGTCATGATCGGGCCCAGCCTCGCGGAAATGCGGGCGACCTTAAGAGGGCGGATATGACACGGCCATGAAGGCCAAAGTTTGGATTTGAAGGGAGTGTCGTTGGGTGCGGTAGGTGGCAGCGGCGCTATGGGTAGTGGGAAAGAGGCGCGGACCTGGGTCGGCTTTCGACCCATTGCTGACGTTTGATCGACCTCAGTCGAGCACAGGTGGAGGCGTGCGGGGCGGCTCGGTGCGCCTGGCGCTTCGGGCGTTGCTCCACGAGTTCCATGTCCAGCTTGCTGATGCCAGCAAGGCAGTGTTGCGCGGCATGTTCTCAGAGGATGCCTGGGCACCCCGTGGTGACGTGAGGAATGGGCGATAGCGTCATCGTTTCAAGGCGCAGCCACCGGCCACGCAAATTTAACCTGCGGCATATCAGATCATCTGCTCAACAAGTCGGTGAGTAGAATGGATGCCCAGAAAGTCATTGAGGGTTTTTTCGCGACTCTCTTCCTTGGCCTAATTCCGATTGGTTTTGTCGCACTACTCGTTGGCGGGCTTGGATCGGTCGGCGCCGGATTCGTGCTGGCCAATGGCGGCGCGGGGCCTTTTTTGACAGCATTTGTCGCCGGCCTAGCGGTCATTTTAGTAATAGTTCTCATAAACATCGCCAGCATCACTAAATCTCACGTCGTAGGGTGCGTGGCATGTCTGACATCAACAGTCTTGTTCATAAGTTATTCAATTAATAGATCAGAAAAAGAGAAACGAGATAGGCGAGACGAGTTAAGCCGAATCGAAGACGAGATTCATTCAACGGTAAAATTAAGCAAATCTATAGGAAAAATAAAGGATCTCGTAATATCTCCAGAAGATTCGATATGGATCGCCATTCTTGCAAATAAAAACTCATTTGATAACATATATTCTTCAAGTAGTAACGTAAATAGAAGAGGAATTAACGGGAAAATAGAATTAGGATCAGCTAAAAGATATTCTATTGTTGACATTGAAGAATGCAGAGAAATGGATTGGATGTATCTGTATTATTCTTCAAAACTTCAATCGCTTGGCATAATGGATAAGTGCGTTAAACCTGGACTCTCTGCGCCGATGCCGGCCGGGGCAGTTGCTATAGTTCGAGAGAGCACCAATTGGAAAAGCGGCTGGAAGACGCGGCTCATAGCTTCCCATGTTATCGGCAATAAATTAGGGGAAAATCCGATCAGTCAGTGGTTTGTTCGATGCAAGCAGGACGCAAGGGAGGCAAATGAAATCGATTTGATTTCATCGATATCCGGTGTTGTGGATAGCATCGAGAATTATATTCCAATCAAGGCATCAGACAGGATCGAAAAATTCAAGATAACAAAAGATAAATCTCCATATATATATGTATTTCAATCTATTATGTATCTGATTGGCAAAAGAAATTATGGCGATGACAGTGTTTGGTGCGACCCTGCAGTGTCTGATTTGACACTAGAGGACTACAATAAACTTAATGCTTATAGTGTCGAGTTTTGTGGCGACCCAAAACTTAGATCGCTGAGTGATCCGGGTATAATCAATGCCCATGTCGGCAAAATACGTGAGATTGAAAAAGATAATTGCATTAATTTCTTCCAAGGCGAGCTTCAGGCCAAGCTGCGCACCCAGAGCCAGGGTTATCGCTGACTAAGGTCCGGCGATCTACACCGGCGGGCCTCATGTCGTATATCGCCCTGGGCTCCCGGCGAGCCTACAGTGTTCTAAGGTTGCGCTTCGACTGATGACGCCTGCGGTGAGGTCCGCTTCCGACCCGTAACAGTCATTCCTCCTTCCAACTGCCGGCCGCGTCCCAACCACAAAGCCCGCCCCGGCGAAAGCGGAGGCGGGCTTGTGCGGTCACCGATCGGGCGGGACTATCGGCCGCGATGCCGCAGCCGCCCGCGCAATCTCAGCGGCGGTTCTCGAGCGTGGTCTTGGCGTCGAGGCGCTTGGAGGCCGGCGGGGTGTAGTCCGGCTGCTGGGTGGCGCAGGCGGCGAGGCCGAGCGCGACGAGGCTCAGGATGAGGATGCGGCTGGCGCTTTTCATGTGTGGAGATCCCGTTGACCGCGACATGCGGTTGCATCGTCTTTCCGCTTGTGGAACGACCGCGTCAAGAGTGTGACGATGGGGGCTTTATGCCCCTGCGTCATGCTTGAATCGGTCGAAACTTGTTCGACCCCGTCTTTGCGGCGTTTCGGAACCCGTCCGACGCCAGGATTGAAGCGTCATGACCCCAGCCGCCCGGATCAGCGCCGCCATCGAGGTGCTCCAGGATATCGTCGAGCGCCGCCGGCCGGCCGCCGATTCGCTCAAGGACTGGGGACTGTCGCGCCGTTTCGCCGGCTCGAAGGACCGGGCCGCCGTCGCCTCGCTGGTCTATGACGCGCTGCGCCGCAAGGCTTCGTCCGGTTATGCGATGGCTGCCGAGACCCCGCGCGCGCTCGTCCTCGGCATGCTCGCGGGCCTGCGCGGCCTCGGCGTTGCCGAGATCGCCGAGCTCTGCTCGGGCGAGAACCACGCGCCGCAGCCCCTGAGCGACGACGAGACCGCGCTGCTCACGGCCTTCTCGGTCGAAGGTGCGCCGGATTGGGTGCAGGCGGATGTGCCGGAATGGCTCTGGCCCTCCTTCCGCGCCGGCTTGGGCGAAGCTGCCATCGCCGAGGGCGTGGCGCTGGCCGCCCGCGCGCCGATCGACCTGCGCGTCAACCGCCTCAAGGCAAGCCGTGACGCCGTTCTGAAGGATCTCGCCCATCTCCAGCCGGAGCAGGGCCCCTGGTCGCCCGACGCCTTGCGCTTCCAGCCGGGCCATGACGGCCGCGGCCCCTCGCTGCAGACCGAGCCCGGCTTCTTCGCCGGCGCCTTCGAAATTCAGGACGAAGGCTCGCAATTGGTGGCGCTGCTCGCCGGCGCCCAGCCCGGCCAGACCGTGATCGATCTCTGCGCCGGGGCAGGGGGCAAGACGCTGGCGCTCGCCGCGCTAATGGCCAATCGCGGCAGCCTCTATGCCACCGATCTCGACAGCCGCCGCCTCGCGCCGCTGCATGACCGGCTCACGCGTTCGGGCGCGAGCATCGTCGAGGTCCGCATTCCCCGCTCGCGCGGCCACGAGCCCTTTGCCGATATTGCCGGTCAGGTCGATCTCGTGCTGGTCGATGCCCCCTGCACCGGCTCCGGCACCTGGCGGCGCAACCCTGATGCGAAATGGCGCGTGCGCCCCGGCGCGCTGGCCGAGCGCATCAAGGACCAGGCAGAGGTGCTGGCGCGGGCCGCGAGGCTGGTGAAGCCGGGCGGCCGCATCGCCTATATCACCTGCTCGGTGCTGCCCGAGGAGAACGACGAGGCCATTCGTGCCTTTCTCGGCAAGCATCCGGGTTTCTCTGCGATCGCGCCGATCGACGTGCTCAAGGGCGCCGAAAGCGACTTCTCGCTGCTCGCCCGCTTCGGCACGGCCTACGGCTTGCAGCTCTCGCCGCGCCGCACGGGCACGGACGGGTTCTATCTGGCTTGCCTCCAGCGCGGGGACTGAGTCGGTCGCGGACATTGCACGCGCCCGCGCGATCCATTAACGGAACGCGATGACGAGCGCTCAGCCCCATCACGACTCCATCCTCATCATCGATTTCGGCTCGCAGGTGACGCAGCTGATCGCGCGGCGCATCCGCGAGATCGGCGTCTACTGCGAGATCGCCCCGTTCCAGTCCGCTTCCGAGGCTTTCGCCCGCATGAAGCCGAAGGGCGTGATCTTCTCCGGCGGCCCAGCCTCGGTGCCGGACGAGGGCAGCCCGCGCGCTCCCGAAGCCGTCTTCAGTGCGAACATCCCGCTGATGGGCATCTGCTACGGCCAGCAGACCATGGCGCATCAGCTCGGCGGCAAGGTCGAGGGCGGCCACGCTGCCGAATTCGGCCGCGCCGATGTCGAGATCGTCACCCCTTCGGCCCTGTTCAAGGGAGTCTGGGAAGAGGGCGGCCGCTATCCGGTCTGGATGAGCCATGGCGATCGGGTCACTCAGCTTCCGGCCGGATTCACCGTCAAGGCGACCTCGGAGAACGCTCCCTTCGCGGTGGCAAGCGACGAAGAGCGGCGCTTCTACACGACCATGTTCCATCCCGAGGTGGTCCACACCCCCGATGGCGGCAAGCTGCTGCGCAATTTCGTGGTCGAGATCTGCGGCTGCAAGCCGGATTGGAGCATGTCGGCCTATCGCTCCGAGATGCAGAAGAAGATCCGCGAGCAGGTCGGCACCGGCCGCGTGATCTGCGGTCTCTCCGGCGGTGTCGACTCGGCGGTGGCGGCGGTGCTGATCCACGAGGCGATCGGCGACCAGCTCACCTGCGTCTTCGTCGATCATGGCCTGATGCGGATGAACGAGGCCGAGGAGGTCGTCCGCCTGTTCCGTGACCACTACAACATCCCGCTCGTGCATGTTGAGGCGGAAGAGCTTTTCCTGACCGAGCTCGCCAAATGCGGTTCTGATCCCGAGGCCAAGCGCAAGACCATCGGCCGGCTCTTCATCGACGTCTTCGATGCCGAGGCCGCCAAGCTCGGCGGCGCCGATTTCCTGGCGCAGGGCACGCTTTATCCCGACGTGATCGAGAGCGTCTCCTTCTCCGGCGGGCCTTCGGTCACGATCAAGAGCCACCACAATGTCGGCGGCCTGCCCGAGCGCATGAAGATGAAGCTCGTCGAGCCGCTGCGCGAGCTCTTCAAGGACGAGGTCCGCGTGCTCGGACGCGAACTCGGCCTGCCCGAGGCCTTCGTCGGCCGCCATCCCTTCCCGGGGCCGGGCCTCGCCATCCGCTGCCCGGGCGAGATCACCAAGGAGAAGCTCGACATCCTGCGCAAGGCGGATGCGATCTATCTCGAAGAAATCCGCAAGGCCGGCCTCTACGACGTGATCTGGCAGGCCTTCGCGGTGCTGCTGCCGGTGCGCACCGTTGGCGTGATGGGCGACTACCGCACCTACGACCATGTCTGCGCGCTGCGCGCCGTGACCTCGGTCGACGGCATGACGGCGGATTTCTACCCCTTCGACATGAATTTCCTCGGCCGCGCCGCGACCCGCATCATCAACGAGGTCAAGGGCATCAATCGCGTCGTCTACGACGTGACCTCGAAGCCCCCCGGCACGATCGAGTGGGAGTGACCGGGGGCGGTTCGATCTGCCCGGACCGCACTCGCGGCTGACCGCAGACCGTTGACATCAATCCACCCGCCATCGGCCGACGATCTCGGCCCATGGCGGGTGGATTTTTCGTTTGAGCCATCGGACGCCTGCTGGCGTTTGCTTCTCCGAAACGACTGGCGGTCAAGATGGCGATCTGTTCTCCGGAGGTGGATGTGGAAACGTCGCTCTATCTGCCCGTCAAGCGCTTCCTCGAAGGGCTCGGCTATACTGTGAAGGGCGAGATCGGGCCGTGCGACCTCGTCGGGCTGCGCGATGGCGATCCATCCGTCGTGGTGATCGGTGAACTCAAGCTGAGCTTCAATCTGGAGCTCATCTTGCAGGGCGTCGATCGATTGAGCCTCGGCGACGAGATCTGGTTGGCGGCTCAGCTCTCCGCCCGGGGCAAGGGGCGCGAGAGCGATCCGCGCTACCGCAATCTCTGTCGGCGCCTCGGCTTCGGCCTGCTCGGCGTCTCCAAGGCCGGCGACGTCGCGATTCTCGTGTCGCCGGCCGCGCTCACGCCGCGCAAGGACCCGCGCCGGCGCTCGCGGCTGGTGGACGAGCACAAGCGCCGCCAGGGCGACCCCGCCATGGGCGGCGGTACGCGCAAGCCCATCATGACGGCCTATCGCCAGCAGGCGCTGGCCTGCGCGGCGGCCATGGCTGTCGAGCCGAAGCGCCCGCGCGATCTCAAGCCGTCCTGCCCGGACGCCCAGAAGATCCTGCATCGCAATGTCTATGGCTGGTTCGAGCGCTCCGGGCGTGGCGTCTACGCGCTGACCGAGGCCGGCCGGGACGCCTTGGCGGCATGGCACACCCAGTTCCCGGCGAGCCCGGCCGCGGGGCTCGCGGCCTGAGCACGGCCATCCCCTTGCCATGGCTGCGCCTCAACGCGATCGTAGAGCCTCCGGCGATCGTTCGAATTGCCTGAAAGGGGTTGTGATGATGGCGCAGAGATTTCTGGCGGCTGGGGTGCTTTCGCTGGCTGCGTTGACGCTGGCGGCCTGCCAGAGCGATGCGCAGCAGGCGCCGGTGGGGGCCGCGCCCGGCTTGCCCGGCACCTGCCGCGAGGATGCGGCCGAGACGCTGGCGGGCAAGGCCCGTATCAGCGATGCCGAGGCTCAGCAGATCACCGGCGCGACCATCGTGCGCCAGATTCGCCCGGGGCAGGGCGTGACGATGGATTACCGCAAGGAGCGGGTGACCATCGAGACCGATCCGAAGACTGGCAGGATCATCCGCGCCTATTGCGGCTAAGTGCGAAGCGGCGGCGCATCAGGGCCTTCGGGCACCGAGGCCGCCGTCGCAACGCTAAAGCCCGAAACGAAAAAACCGCCCGAAAGGGCGGTTTTTCAAAGCGAAATCAGATCGGGAGGCCAAGCCTCACTTGATCTTGGTTTCCTTGAACTCGACGTGCTTGCGCGCGACGGGGTCGTACTTCTTCTTCGACATCTTCTCGGTCATCGTGCGCGAGTTCTTCTTCGTCACGTAGAAGAAGCCGGTGTCGGCGGTCGAAAGCAGCTTGATCTTGATCGTCACGGCCTTGGCCATGGGTCTATCCTCGAACCATGCGGGCCAATGGCCCTCGGAAAAGAAAATGGCCGGGCGAACCCGGCAAACCGTCAGCGCGGGGAATGCCGCAAAGGGCCGGCGAAGTCAAGGAAGAATAGCTCCGCGGCGCGAAAGGCCCTCAGAGCTCCTCGCGCACGAAGCTGCCGCGCTTCTCCCAATAGAACGGCACCGGCAGCCAGGGCGCGAAACCGCCCTCGATCCGGGCTTCCACCTCCTGGATGATCACCTTGGTGATCGTCGGCAGGTCGAGCTCCTTGGCCTCGTCGAAATCGACCCAGACCAAATCGACCAGCTCCGAATCGGGGCCGATGATGCCGTCGACCCGCTTGGCCACGGCGGAGGCGTCGATCGCGAAGAAGCGGGTATCGAATCGCTTCGGCCGGCGCGGCGGCGTGATCGCACGCGCGACGAAGGTCACCGCCGAGAGATCGGGATAGATGCCCTGCGCCGCGAAATCGCTCCAGCTTCCCGTCGGCGCGGTATCCGGCGTGCCGAACTCGTCGGAGCCGAAGAGCAATCCGGTTTCCTCGAAGGTCTCGCGGATCGCGGCCATCGCCAGCGCGCGCGCCTTGCCGGCGCTGGGGCGCAGGCAGCGCTTGCCGAGCCGGTCCTCACAGATCTGCGGCACCGCGCCGGTCGCGACCATCTGCCGGTCTCCAGCGTCGACGCGCCCGCCGGGGAAGACGTATTTGCCCGGCATGAACTTGTGGCTCGCATGGCGCTTGCCCATCAGCACCTTGGGTCGTGCGCCGCTGCGATCGAGGATCATCATGGTCGCGGCGTCCTTGGGACGCTGATTGGCGGTGGTGCGCGCCCGCTCGGCCTGGGTCAGGGTGACGGTATGGTCGGTCATGAACGTGGATCCGAAGGGGGCAAGGGCTGGCGTTCGGGGCGATCGGGCTCGCCGCCGAAGCCATGCATGCGCACGGCCCATTGCAGGCCGACGACGCCGCCCTTCACGGGCTGCATCAGCGCGAAGGACAGGACGATGGTCAGAAGCGGCCAGAGGGTCATGTGCAGCCACATCGGCCAGTCCGCGAATTTCTCCGCCAGCAGCAGGCCGCCGACGATGATGTGGCCGACGATGGTGATGACGATATAGGGCGGCAGGTCGTCGGCGCGCTGGTGATGCAGGTCCTCGCCGCAGGCCTCGCACCGATCGACAGGCTTCAGGAAGGCGCGGAACAGCCGGCCCTTGCCGCAATGCGGGCAGCGGCCGCGCAGGCCGCGCGCCACCGCCTGGCGCCAGTCGCGCTCCTCGAGAGGCGTGCGCGCGCTATGGACCTGGACGCCCATCACCGCCTCTTGCCGGGCTTGCCCTTGCCCGGCTTGCTTTTGCCGAAGCCGCCCCCGCCGGGTTTGCCCTTCTTGCCGAAGCTGGCCGCCGGCCGGCTCACCCCGAAAGGCACCGCTCCACCGCGCCGCCTGCCGCCGCTGCCTGTGGCCACTTTCCGCCCGGGCGAGAGGATCTCGAAGCGCAGCGCGCCTGCGACCGGCGCGGCCTCGACGAGCTTCACATGGACCCGGTCGCCTAGGCGCCAGCTCTCGCCGGTGCGCTCGCCGATCAGGGCATGCGCCGCCTCGTCATAGCGATAATAGTCCCCACCCAGCGTCGAGGCCGGGACGAAGCCGTCGGCGCCGGTGCCGTCGAGCTTCACGAAGAGGCCGGCGCGGGTGACGCCGCCGATGCGCCCGTCGAAGCTCGAGCCGATCTGGTCGGCGAGAAAATGCGCGATCAGGCGATCGGTGGTCTCGCGCTCGGCCGCCATGGCGCGCCGTTCGGCCGCCGAGATGCGGGTCGCGACCTCGCGCAGCTCCGCGAGCGTGACGCTCTTCGGCAGGCCGTCATCGCCGAGCTTCAGCGCGGTGATCAGCGCGCGATGCACGATCAGGTCGGCATAGCGCCGGATCGGCGAGGTGAAATGGGCATAGCGGCGCAGGTTGAGGCCGAAATGCCCGTAATTCTCGGCAACATACTCGGCCTGGGCCTGCGTGCGCAGCACGACCTCGTTGATCAGCGTCTCGTTCTCGGAGCCCTTGATCATCGCCAGGATACGGTTGAACAGCACGGGCCTCAGCGCCCCGTCCTGCGGCAGCTTGATGCCGATCGAAGCGAGAACCTCGCCGAGAGCCCGCATCTTCTCCAGCGAGGGCTCGTCATGGCAGCGATAGATCAGCAGGCTGCCGACCTTCTCCAGCGTCTCGGCCGCCGCGACATTGGCGAGGATCATGAACTCCTCGATCAGGCGATGCGCCGCGAGCCGGTCCGGCACGATGACGCGATCGACCGAGCCGTCGGGCTTCAGGATCAGCTTGCGCTCGGGCAGGTCGAGCTCCAGCGGCTGACGCTGGTCGCGGGCGCGCGCCGCGATGCCATAGGCGGCCCAGAGCGGCATCAGCACGCTCTCGCGGATCGGCGCGGTCTTCTCGTCGGTCTGCCCGTCGATCGCGGCCTGCGCCTGCTGGTAGGAGAGCTTCGCCGCCGAGCGCATCAGTATGCGGTGGAAGGAATGGCTCTTCTTCGAGCCGTCCGCCTTGAGCACGAGCCGGACGGCGAGCGCCGGCCGGTCCTCATGCTCGCGCAGCGAACAGAGATCGTTCGATATCCGCTCCGGCAGCATCGGCACGACGCGGTCGGGGAAATAGACCGAGTTGCCGCGCTCCAGCGCCTCGCGGTCGAGCGCCGAGTGCGGCGTGACATAGGCCGCGACATCGGCGATGGCGACGGTGACGACGAAGCCGCCGGGATTGTCCGGACTGTCGTCCGGCACGGCATGGACCGCGTCGTCATGGTCCTTGGCGTCGGCCGGATCGATGGTGACGAGCGGCAACGCACGCCAGTCTTCGCGGCCCTTCAGGCTTGCGAGCGGCGCATTGGCCGCTTCCTGAAGCGCGGCCGGCGGGAATTCATGCGGAATGCCGTGGGCATGGATCGCGATCAGGCTGACGGCGCGCTCCGACTTGATCGAGCCCAGCCGCTCGCGGACATGCGCCTCCGGCGGGCCGAAGCGGCTCTCGCGACGCAGGTTGACCGAGACGAGGTCGCCGTCCTGCGCCTCGGCCGTGCGGCCCTTCGGGATGATGGCTTCGCGCCCCAGCGCCTTCTTGTCGATCGGGACCAGCCGGCCGGAGCCGTCGGGCAGGGCGCGGAAGATGCCGAGCACGGCGGCCCTGGCCTTGCCCATCACCTTCAGCACGCGGCCGGAATAGCCGAAGCCCTCGACGCCGCGCAGCCGGGTCAATTTGAGGATGACATGGTCGCCGACGCCCGGCGCTGGCGCAGCCGACTTGTCCTTGCGGCGTCCCTCACGGGTACGCTCGATCAGAATCTGCGGCGGGGCGCCGTTCTCCGCTTCGTCCCATTCCAGCGGCTGGGCGACGAGGTCGCCCTCGCGGTCGCGGCGCTTGACCTCGGAGAGCAGCACGGGCGGCAGAGCACCGCGCGGATGGACCGGGCGTGCCTCACCGTCGCCGCCGATCTCGCCGTCCTCGGCCAGCTCCTTGAGCAGGCGCTTCAGCCAGATCTTGCCGCCGCCATCGAGCCCGAAGGCCTTGGCGATTTCGCGCCGGCCGACCTCGCGGCCGGCGGCGCGCTCTTCCTCGATGAAGTCGAGAATGGCCTCGCGGCTCGGATCAGGAACGGACACGGCCGGTACTCGGGGCGTTGGGCAGGGAAAAGCGTGACACGCCGCCTGTCTGCCACGGCTTGCGGCCGGGCGCCAGCACGGAGGGTCCAAAAGCAAGAAGGGCAGCCCTTGCGAGCTGCCCTTCCATTGCCGAACCGCGATCCGGCGAACCGGATCTGAAGGTGCGAAAACTCACGCGGAATAGAAACCCCAGCAAGAAGAGGTCCAGGTCCGCCCGCCTTGCACCAGCGGTTGATGACAATGAGACACTGGATCACCTCCTTTCAGTTGTTACCGACAGGAAGGAGGCTAAGGCGATTCTGCGGTGGTCGTAAATGCCAAAAAATGCGCTGCATGAGCACGGCGTAAGTCGCGTTCAAGGCCGTAAAAATATGAGCCGGCTCTTGCCGCTGCACAGAAATGAGGCAGGGAAGTCTACCGGAAGAGCACAGGTCGCAAGCTGTTAGCCGTGCAACTTCAGTCCCTTGATGATCTTGTCGAGCTCCTTGCGCTCGGCATGGAGCCCGAGGCCGACGAGGTCGAGCGCCGCCGTCGCCACCGCAGCGACGGCCGCGCGGTTGTCGATATCGTTGCCGGTTGCGAACAGGTCTTTCGTATAGAGATGCGGCCGGATGCCGCGCTGCTGCGCCCGCTGCAGCACATTGGTCAACTCGGCGCCGCTCGCCGCGAAGATCAGGACGGGTTGGCGGATCAGCGGGCCGTAGAAGCGGCCGGACGCATCCTGATAGGGTTCGCCCGCAAGTTCGGGGGAAGCTCCGACGAGCCCGCCGGCAAGGAAGCTGGCGACATTGAGTTTTTGCCAGGTTGCGAGATCATCGCGAACCACGATGGCGATCTTGGTATCGTAACGCATGGATGCATCGCTAGCGGAGGCCGGCAAGGCCCGTCTTGAACGATCGTGCGAGCCTGAGCAGGACTGGGTCCGGCTCGGCACCGGTGCGGATGGCATCGAGCGCATGGAGGCGTTCTTCCGGGGCTATGCCTATGATCCGCACCGCCACGACACCTATGCCTTCGGACTGACGTTGTCGGGCGTGCAGTCCTTCGACTATCGCGGCGCCAGGCGCGACAGTCTTGGTGGCCACGCCATCGTCCTGCATCCCCACGAGGTCCATAACGGCCGTTCCGGCATCGAGAGCGGCTTCCGCTACCGCATGCTCTATGTCGAGCCGCGCCTGATCCGGCAGGCGATGGGCGAGGGCGGTCGGGCCTTGCCCTTCATATCCACAGCCGTTTCGCAGGAGCCGCGCCTCGTCGCCGCGATCGCCTGCGCGCTGCGCGATCTCGACCAGCCGCTCGATCCATTGGCGGCCGACGATCTGGTCGAACGGCTCGCGCAAGTCTTGTTCGCGCTCGACCCTTCTGCTGGGAACGCCCATTCGTCCCGGCTCGACGCCCCCGCATTGGAGCGGGCGCGCGACTATCTCGATGCCCACGCGACGGAGGCCGTCGATTCCAGCCGGTTGGAGGTCCTGACCGGGCTCGACCGCTTCGCCCTGGCGCGCCAGTTCCGCGCCGCCTTCGGCACCAGCCCTTATAACTACCTCGTGATGCGCCGCCTCGATCGTGCCCGCCGGATGCTGGCGGAAGGCACCTCGTTGGCTGATGCAGCCTTCGCCTGCGGCTTTGCCGACCAGAGCCATCTCACTCGCCAGTTTCGCCGCGCCTTTGGCGTCACGCCGGGGCGTTGGCGGGCCTTGCAGCGGCAAATCCGGGCCTGAGACCTGCGTCGCGCCGGCTTGCCCCGCCCGCCGCCTCCATGCTTGAAGCAGCGAAAGCCGGCTTTGCGGAGTGTCTGAAATGCAGCTTGGAGTGATCGGCCTCGGCCGTATGGGAGGCAACATCGTGCGCCGGCTGATGCGCGCCGGCCATGAATGCGTGGTCTATGATCGCGATCCGAAGCCGGGCCAGGCGCTCGCCGCCGATGGCGCGACGCTGGCCAGCGATCTCAAGGACATGGTCGCCAAGCTGAAGGCGCCGCGCGCCATCTGGGTGATGCTGCCGGCCGGCAAGATCACCGAGGCGACGCTCGCCGAACTCGCCGGTCTCCTCAGTGAGGGCGATACGCTGATCGACGGCGGCAACGCTTTCTGGAAGGACGATGTCCGCCGCGGCAAGGAGCTGGCTGCCCGGGGCATCCATTACATGGATATCGGCACCTCCGGCGGGGTCCACGGCCTCGACCGCGGCTACTGCCTGATGATCGGCGGCGACAAGACGGCCTTCGAGCGGCTGGAGCCGATCTTCGCGACGCTGGCGCCCGGCAAGGGCGAGATCGAGCCGACCAAGCATCGCGAGAGCCGCAACCCGACGAGCGAACAGGGCTATCTCCATTGCGGCCCGACCGGCTCCGGCCATTTCGTCAAGATGATCCATAACGGCATCGAATACGGCATGATGCAGGCTTTCGCGGAGGGCTTCGACCTGCTGCGCAATGCCTCGGCCAAGGAAGGCCTGCCGGCCGAATACGGCTTCGATTTCGACGTGGCCGAGATCGCCGAGGTCTGGCGCCGCGGTTCGGTCGTCACCTCCTGGCTGCTTGATCTCACGGCCGAGGCGCTCGCCGCCGACGAGGAGCTCTCCTCCTATACCGGCAATGTCTCGGATTCCGGCGAGGGCCGCTGGACGGTCGATGCCGCCGTCGAGACCGCGACCCCGGCCGAGGTGCTGACCTCGGCCCTGTTCGCGCGCTTCCGCTCGCGCGTCGACCACACCTTCGGCGAGAAGATACTCTCGGCGATGCGCGCCGGCTTCGGCGGCCATGTCGAAGCCAAGAAGCAGGGCTGAAGCGGTGGCGCAGGCAGCAAGCGGCGGCCGCCCGGCCGTCATCGTCGTCATGGGCGTCGCGAGCTCGGGCAAGACCTCGCTCGGCGAGCGGCTGGCGGAGCGCCTCGGCTGGCCCTTCCGCGACGCCGATTCCTTCCATCCGCCGGAGAACGTCGCCAAGATGGCCGGCGGCACGCCGCTCACCGATGACGACCGCAAGCCCTGGCTCGCGGCCATCGCGGCCTGGATCGATGATCTCCGGGCCAAGGGCGAGCATGGCATCGTCACCTGCTCGGCGCTCAAGCGCGCCTACCGGCAGGTGATCGTCGGCGACCGGCCGGATGTCGCGCTGGTCTATCTGAAGGGCTCGCGCGAATTGATCGGCCGGCGCATGGCCGCTCGCCAGCACCATTTTATGCCGCCGGCCCTGCTCGACAGCCAGTTCGCCGCGCTGGAAGAGCCGGGCGACGACGAGAAGTCGCTGGTCGTCTCGGTCGAGGACAGCAAGGACGCGATCGTGCAGGACGTGGTCGAGCGGCTGGGCCTCTGAGGACCAGCCTCACGTTACCTCGAACCAGCTCCACAGCCCGAGGTCGAAGCGCTCCAGCACCGTCGACGAGATCAGCCAGCGGCCGGGATTGTCGGCGATGAAGGCGATGTGCAGCTTCTTGCGCT
Source organism: Allobosea sp. MMO-172 (assembly GCF_037147855.1). Classification (NCBI taxonomy): domain Bacteria; kingdom Pseudomonadati; phylum Pseudomonadota; class Alphaproteobacteria; order Hyphomicrobiales; family Alloboseaceae; genus Allobosea; species Allobosea sp. MMO-172. The sequence continues at coordinate 34,976 of NZ_JBBCUM010000009.1, forward strand.
CGGGGATCTGCACGGTGTCGAGGAAATAGTTCTCCCAGCCATCATCGAGCGGGTGCAGCAGCCGGAAGCTGTGGCCGTGGACATGGAACGGCTGGATGAAGGCGGTGCGGTTGTCGATCGCCATCACGATCGGCGTGCCGCGCTTGACGCTGAACAGCGGCTTGCCCTCGAACGAGCCTATGCCGCCATTGACCCGCCACGGGCTGGCGAGGTCGAGCCCGGTGAAGTCGAGCTTCTGGTCCTCGGTCAGCCTGGCGCCGCCCTCGATCACGAGTTCGGGGCGAAGCGCGTCCTGCATCCGCACCCCGAGCGGCAGGGCAGGGTTGAGCTTGAGGGCCGGCGTCGCAGCTGGTGGTACCTGGGGCTGCCCCGCGGTCACGATCCGCACCAATGGCAGCCCGCCGCCGATCAGGGCGCTGACATTGACGGCCGCGCCGACCTCGATCGGCAGGTCGAGGGTCACGTCGTAGCGCGTGCCCGGCGCGAAGGGCAGTTGCGAGCGTACGGGCTCGAAGCTCTCGGTCGGCTGGCTGTCGACCGCGATCACGGTCGCCTTTCCGCCGTCGAAGCGCAGACGCATGATCCGGGCATTGCAGGCATTGGCGAGCCTGAGGCGGATGCGCGCGCCGGGGCGGGCGGTGATCGGCTGCGGCGGCGAGCGCCCGTTGACGGTAAGCCAACTGCCGAGCCGCCCGGCCGAGGCCGAGGCATTGCCCTGCAGCACGAAGGGCTGGATCGCCTGATCGTCGCCGATCAGCCAGTCGGTGATGAGGACGGGCAGGTCGAGATCGACCGCGGGCGGTTCCTTCTCCTCGACGATGACGAGCCCGCTCAGGCCCCGGCCCGCGGGTTCGGATGAGCCGCCGGCCCGGAGCGGGCGATAGAGCAGGGTGCCCGAATCCTGCGGCGTGATCCGGAACTCGCCGGTTTCACCGGGGGCGATCGGCGGGCGCGTGAAGCTGGCGGCGCCATCGCGCTCGGCCTCGCCGCGCAGCCCGTACCAGTGCAGGTCGAGCGGTGCCGTCGTCTTGTTCTCGAGCTTCAGCGCCAGCGTCTCGCCTTGCTTGATTCGCAGGGGTTGGGCCGGCGTCGCGCCGTCGAAGGTCCAGATTTCGGTATCGACCGGCGGCGACGGGCGCAGCCGGGCCTTCGCCGGCCCGGCGACGAGTGCCTGCCGCTTCGGCTCGGCCGCGGGCTTGGAAGACGGCGCCGGCGCTTGCGCGAAACCGGGCGGCGACGCGATCAGGCAGGTGCCGCCGAGCCCCGCCAGCATATGGCGGCGCGTGAGCGAGGGGCGGGCGGCGGCTGGCAGCTTCGTCATGGTCTATCGCATAATCCGGCCGGCCGGTTCTGGCGAGAGCCGGCCGTGCCCAGGCTTCGAAACGCGCTGCAGCCGCCCTGTTTTGCAGAACCGTCATTTTTTTGCTGCATGGCCCGGCCGAAATGCGTATAGGCCTGCGGCTTGACGATGGCCGCGCTGCGTTTGCTCGCGCGCAGCGCTATCGGCCGGCGGGCGTGGCGGAATTGGTAGACGCACTGGTTTTAGGTACCAGCGGCGAAAGTCGTGGGGGTTCGAGTCCCTCCGCCCGCACCATCGGTCTGCAAAGATCATCGCGCGCCCGTCAGGGTGCGAAAGCGATGATCGATATGAGAGTTTTTCGCGAGCGCGGCGGCGGTCGGAACCGGCGTCGCGCTTTGGACATTGAGACGTAAACGAGCTGTTGGCGGTAGAAAAATGAACGTGACCGAAACCCTGTCCCAGGGCCTCAAGCGCGAATTCCAGGTGGTGCTGAACGCCGCCGACCTGAAGACCAGGCTCGATGACAGCCTCCAGGACCTCCAGGGCAAGGCCAAGATCAACGGCTTCCGCCCGGGCAAGGTGCCGGTCGCGCATCTGCGCCGTCTCTATGGCCGCTCGGTCATGTCCGACGTGCTGCAGAACGCCGTCAACGAGGCGAACCAGAAGATCGTCGCCGACAACAACCTGAAGCTCGCCTTCGAGCCGCAGATCCGCTTCCCCGAGAACAAGGAAGAGATCGAGGCCGCGATGGAGGCCAAGGGCGATCTCGCCTTTACCGTCGCGCTCGAGGTTCTTCCGAAGATCGAGCTCGCCGACCTCTCGGACGTCTCGCTCGTGAAGCCGGTCGCCGAGGTTCCGGATGCCGATGTCGACGCCGCGCTGCTGCGCATGGCTGCCGGCAACCGCAGCTACACCTCGAAGGGCGAGAAGGCCAAGGCCGAGAAGGGCGACCGCCTGATCATCTCCTTCGTCGGCACGCTCGACGGTGAGAAGTTCGACGGCGGCACGGGCGAGGGCATCCCGCTCGACCTCGGCGCCGGCCAGTTCATCCCGGGCTTCGAGGAGCAGCTCGAGGGCGCCAAGAACGGCGAGACCCGCACCGTCAAGGTGACCTTCCCGGAGAACTATGCGGCCCAGAACCTCGCCGGCAAGCCGGCCGAGTTCGAAGTCACCGTCACCGACGTGCAGGGCCCGGACGCCGTCAAGATCGATGACGAGCTCGCCAAGGCCTTCGGCATGGAGTCGCTCGACAAGCTCAAGGAAGCCGTGAGCGAGCAGATCGGCCGTGATTTCGTCGCCCAGTCGCGCCGCAAGCTCAAGAAGGGTCTGCTCGACGCGCTCGACGGCAAGTACACCTTCGAGCTGCCGCCGACCCTGGTCGAGCAGGAGTTCTCCAGCGTCTGGAGCCAGGTCGAGGCCGACATGAAGTCCGCCAACAAGACCTTCGCCGACGAGGACACCACCGAGGACGCCGCCCGCGCCGACTATCGCAAGATCGCCGAGCGCCGCGTGCGCCTGGGCCTCGTGCTGGCCGAGATCGGCGAGCAGGCCAAGGTCCAGATCTCGGATGACGAGGTCACCCAGGCCCTGATCGAGCGCGCTCGTCAGTTCCCGGGCCAGGAGAAGGAAGTCTGGGACTTCTATCGCAAGAACCCGCAGGCTCTGGCCGAAATCCGCGCCCCGATCTTCGAGGAGAAGGTCGTCGACCACCTCCTCGGCCAGGTGAAGGTCGAGGACCAGACGGTTTCGCGCGAGGCGCTCTACGCCGACGAGGACGCCGAGGAAGCCACCGAGGCCAAGCCGAAGAAGGCCGCCGCCAAGAAGGCGAAGAAGGCCGAAGCCAAGGCCGACGACGCCTCCGCCTGAGCCTCAAGGCAACCTTAACGACAGCTAATGCGCCGCCGGCCTTCGCGACCGGCGGCGCTTCCCTTTTCAGCCGCGATTGCCGTGCTTATGTGGGTGGCTTCCTAAACGCTGCCGATTCGATATTGCGCCGGTCACCCGGCGCCTTCACCTCAAGGACAGATCCATGCTTCGCGATCCGCTCGAGACCTACAACAATCTCGTCCCGATGGTGGTCGAGCAGTCGAGCCGCGGCGAGCGCGCCTTCGACATCTATTCGCGCCTGCTGCGCGAGCGCATCATCTTCCTCACCGGCCCGGTCGAGGACTATTCGGCCTCGCTGATCGTGGCGCAGCTCCTGTTCCTCGAAGCCGAGAACCCCAAGAAGGAAATCTCCTTCTACATCAATTCGCCCGGCGGCGTGGTCACCTCCGGCCTCTCGATCTACGACACCATGCAGCTGATCCGTTGCCCGGTGACGACGGTCTGCATCGGCCAGGCCGCCTCGATGGGCTCGCTCCTGCTGACGGCCGGCGCCAAGGACATGCGCTTCGCCCTGCCGAACGCGCGCATCATGGTTCACCAGCCCTCCGGCGGTTTCCAGGGCCAGGTCACCGACATCCTGATCCACGCCAAGGAAGTCGAGAGCCTGAAGAAGCGCCTCAACGAAATCTACGTGAAGCACACCGGGCGCTCCTACGAGGACATCCACGCCGCGCTGGAGCGCGACAATTTCATGACCGCCGAGCAGGCCAAGGAGTTCGGCCTGATCGACAAGGTCATGGAGCGCCGGCCGGAGACCGAGGCCTGATCGGGCGCTCGCGATCCTGTGGGTTGGCCCTGCTCATCGCAGCCCCCATATTGAATGAGGGACGGCCTCGTGTTTGCATGGGGCCGGGGGTGAGCGGACATGCGCTCCATTCTGATCCGGCTTGGGCCGGCCCTGCGTATCCGAATGTACCGGAACGGGCCGTTAACCTAATCATCGTGATCTGAGCGCTTAAGTATGACGGAGAGACGACGGCCGCCCCGCCAAGCGTGAGGCAGCCCTCGGCTCCCGAACTGGAGATGGACGGATGGCTAACAAGCCCGGCGGCGACTCGAAGAGCACGCTTTACTGCTCTTTCTGCGGCAAGAGCCAACACGAGGTGCGCAAGCTCATCGCGGGCCCGACCGTGTTCATCTGCGATGAATGCGTCGAGCTCTGCATGGACATCATCCGCGAGGAATCGAAATCCGCGCTGGTGAAGTCGAAGGACGGCGTGCCGACTCCCAAGGAGATCCGCAAGGTCCTCGACGACTACGTCATCGGCCAGGAGCACGCCAAGAAGGTGCTCTCGGTGGCGGTGCACAACCACTACAAGCGCCTCTCGCACGCGACGAAGCAGAACGACGTCGAGCTCGCGAAGTCGAACATCCTGCTGATCGGGCCGACCGGCTCGGGCAAGACGCTGCTCGCGCAGACGCTCGCCCGCATCCTCGACGTGCCCTTCACCATGGCTGACGCGACGACGCTGACCGAGGCCGGTTATGTCGGCGAGGATGTCGAGAATATCATCCTCAAGCTGCTCCAGGCCTCCGACTACAATGTCGAGCGGGCGCAGCGCGGCATCGTCTATATCGACGAGATCGACAAGATCAGCCGCAAGTCGGACAACCCCTCGATCACCCGCGACGTCTCGGGCGAGGGCGTCCAGCAGGCGCTGCTCAAGATCATGGAAGGCACCGTCGCCTCCGTGCCGCCGCAGGGCGGGCGCAAGCATCCGCAGCAGGAGTTCCTGCAGGTCGATACGACGAACATCCTCTTCATCTGCGGCGGCGCCTTCGCCGGTCTCGACAAGATCATCTCGAGCCGCGGCAAGGGCACCTCGATCGGCTTCGGCGCCAAGGTCGAGGCCCCGGATGATCGCCGCATCGGCCAGATCTTCCGTCAGGTCGAGCCCGAGGATCTCCTGAAGTTCGGCCTGATCCCCGAATTCGTCGGCCGTCTGCCGGTCCTGGCGACGCTGGAGGATCTCGACGAGCCGGCGCTGAAGACCATCCTGACCGAGCCGAAGAACGCGCTGGTCAAGCAGTATCAGCGCCTGTTCGAGATGGAGGACACCCAGCTCACCTTCACCGACGAGGCGGTCAGCCTGATCGCCCGCAAGGCGATCGAGCGGAAGACCGGCGCGCGTGGCCTGCGTTCGATCATGGAAGGCATCCTGCTGGAGACCATGTACGAGCTGCCCGGCCTCGAAGGCGTCGAGCAGGTCGTGATCGGCCCCGAGGCCGTCGAGAACAAGGCACGCCCGCTCTTCATCTATGCGGAGCGCGAGGACGAGACGAAGACGGCCTCGGCCTCCTGATCTCTCCCGCATTGCGACAACAGGACGCGCGCCCCTTGGCGCGCGTTTTGCGTTTCAGATGACACAGCGCCGGCGCGGTATCGCATCGCGGCAGCCCTGCGCGAGATCGAACCGCCTGACGTCGCGGTATCCGTCCTTCGTCTGCTGCAGGACAGCGGTGCATGAGCCGGATACCTCGCTTGAAAGCCGGCGAGGAAGTCTCCACTTTAGGTGCACTTGCGAGAGTCGCATGCCTGATGAGGGTGCGATGCGCGAGGGCGGAGAGGCGAATGGTCGCCTTGGCCGCATACGTCCGATCGCTCCGCCCATCTTGGGGGTCCGCCGGGCGCAACTGCAAAGGAACTGCCATGACTGGCTCGACGCCCCGCGCTCCTTTCGTCACAGGCGAGACCGGCACCTATCCGGTTCTGCCTTTGCGCGACATCGTCGTTTTCCCCCATATGATCGTCCCGCTCTTCGTCGGCCGCGAGAAGTCCATCCGCGCGCTTGAGGAAGTGGTGAAGACGGACGGGCTCATCCTGCTGGCGACCCAGAAGAACGCCGGCGACGATGACCCGCAGCCCAACGAGATCTACGAGATCGGCACGCTCGCCCGCGTGCTGCAGCTGCTGAAGCTGCCCGACTCCACCGTGAAGGTGCTGGTCGAGGGCGTCGGCCGCGCCAAGGCGCTGTCCTACTCCGCCTCCGATTCCTTCTACGAGGCCGAGGCCACCGGCCTTGCAGAGGAAGAGGGCAAGAAGGTCGAGGTCGAGGCGCTGGCCCGTTCGGTCGTCAGCGAGTTCGAGAGCTATGTGAAGCTCAACAAGAAGATCTCGGGCGAGATCGTCGCCGCGGTGACGCAGATCGACGAGCCGGCCAAGCTTGCCGACACCGTCGCCTCGCATCTGGCGGTCAAGATCGCCGATCGCCAGGGCGTGCTGGAGATCACTAACGTCGCCCACCGGCTGGAGAAGGTCCTGTCGCTCATGGAGAGCGAGATGTCCGTGCTCCAGGTCGAGAAGCGCATCCGCTCGCGCGTCAAGCGCCAGATGGAGAAGACCCAGCGCGAGTACTATCTCAACGAGCAGATGAAGGCGATCCAGAAGGAGCTGGGCGACGGCGAGGAAGGCCGTGACGAGCTGGCCGAGCTGGAAGAGCGCATCGCCCAGACCAAGCTGACCAAGGAAGCCCGCGACAAGGCGACGGCGGAGCTGAAGAAGCTGCGCCAGATGTCGCCGATGTCCGCGGAAGCGACCGTCGTGCGCAACTATCTCGACTGGATGCTCGGCATTCCGTGGGGCAAGAAGTCCAAGATCAAGAAGGACCTCAACGCCGCCCAGCTGGTGCTCGACGACGATCATTTCGGCCTCGACAAGGTCAAGGACCGCATCGTCGAATATCTCGCCGTGCAGCAGCGTGCCAACAAGCTCGCCGGTCCGATCCTGTGCCTCGTCGGCCCTCCGGGCGTCGGCAAGACCTCGCTCGGCAAGTCGATCGCCAAGGCGACCGGTCGCGAGTTCGTGCGCATGTCGCTCGGCGGCGTGCGTGACGAGGCCGAGATCCGCGGTCACCGCCGCACCTATATCGGCTCGATGCCCGGCAAGATCATCCAGTCGATGAAGAAGGCCAAGACCTCGAACCCGCTCATCCTGCTCGACGAGATCGACAAGATGGGCCAGGATTTCCGCGGCGATCCCTCGGCGGCCCTGCTGGAGGTGCTCGACCCCGAGCAGAACTCGACCTTCAACGATCATTACCTCGAGGTCGATTACGACCTGTCGAACGTGATGTTCGTGACGACGGCGAACACGCTGAACATTCCGCCGGCCCTTCTGGACCGCATGGAGGTGATCCGCATCGCCGGCTACACCGAGGAAGAGAAGACCGAGATCTCGCGCAAGCACCTGATCCCGAACGCGATCAAGAAGCACGGGCTCGACGGCAAGGAGTGGTCGATCACCGACGAGGCTCTGCAGACTCTGGTTCGGCGTTACACCCGCGAAGCCGGCGTCCGCAGCCTTGAGCGCGAGATTTCCAACACGGTCCGCAAGGGCGTGAAGGACATCGTGCTTGGCAGGAAGCAGAAGGTCGTCGTCAACGAGCCGCTGCTCGAAGAATATCTCGGCCCGCCGCGCTATCGCTACGGCATGGCGGAGACGGAGGATCAGGTCGGTGTCGTCACCGGTCTGGCCTGGACCGAGGTCGGCGGCGAATTACTGACGATCGAGGGCGTCATGGTGCCCGGCAAGGGCCGCATGACCGTCACCGGCAACCTGCGCGACGTGATGAAGGAATCGATCTCGGCGGCGGCATCCTATGTCCGCTCGCGGGCCGTCGATTTCGGCATCGAGCCGCCGCTCTTCGACCGGCGTGACATCCACGTCCACGTTCCCGAGGGGGCGACCCCGAAGGACGGTCCCTCGGCCGGCATCGCGATGGCGACCACCATCGTCTCGATCCTGACCGGCATCCCGACCAATCGCGACGTCGCCATGACCGGCGAGGTCACGCTGCGGGGCAGGGTGCTGCCGATCGGCGGGCTTAAGGAGAAGCTCCTGGCGGCGCTCCGCGGCGGCATCAAGAAGGTGCTGATCCCCGAGGAGAACGCCAAGGACCTGATCGACCTGCCGAAGTCCGTCCGTGACGGGCTGGAGATCGTCCCGGTCGCGCGCATGGAGCAGGTGCTCCAGCACGCGCTGACCCGCCAGCCGGTTCCGATCGTCTGGGAAGAGGATCTCAAGGCCCCGCTGCCCAAGGGCGGGGACGAGGATGCAGCGGGCGTCGTCGCCCACTGACCTCCGGTCTTGAAAGAACAAGCCGCCGGTGCGCAAGCGCCGGCGGTTTTCGTTTGGGGCGAGGTTGGAGATTGCGGCAAAGCCCGCCCGTGATCATCTTGAGCCCACTCTCGCGCGGGCGAGCTTGATCAAAGAGCCATGAAGCTGCGACGCATTTCAAAGCACAGGGTGAACCCGGATCGCTGGGCGGCGTTCGATAGCCTCCCCCAGCCGGTGCGGCAGGCGCTGGCGCAGGCGGCTCATCCGCTGGACCCGCTCAAGCTGATGGGTGCCGGCAGCGTCGACGACGCGCTCCGCCGGATTGCCCGGCTCGATGCCGCAGCCAGACGGCGCGCGGATCGCTCCGAATAGCCAGAACTGTCGGTGTTGGTTGATGGTGGGCGGTGACGGGCTCGAACCGCCGACCCTCTCCGTGTAAAGGAGACGCTCTACCAACTGAGCTAACCGCCCCACGCCGTCGCGTTTAAGGCCTCGGCAGCCGCATCGCAAGCATTGTCGGCGCGACGCCTGCAAACGTGGCCCGGGGCCGAATTCCGCCATCTTCATCGTCACCTTGCCGGTGCCATGAACACGCACAGCCTGAACCGCCATCGCCCTGTCCTGCGCCATGCAGGCGTCGCTGCCTGTCTCGGGCTCGCCCTCGTCGCGGGGCAGGGCGCGGCGCAGACGCTCCTGCCCGATTCCTTCTTCGCCGATCGCCCGGCCTTCTCGCATCCCGAGCAGCCCGCGAAGCCGGCGAGCTGCGAATCCATTCCCGCGCAGCTTCCCGATTCGATTCCCGCCGATTCGCGCGTCGACATGGCGATTGCGGGAACGGTCAGCCTCGTCCGCACGGATGGCGCGCTCTGGTATGTCGCTGTCTGCGCCGAGCCCGGCGTCCGGGTGCTTTGCGTGACCTATGGCGCCGGCGACCTGAAACCCGGCGACAGGGCGGTCCTGCGGGGCGGATATAACCGCCAGGACAAGCGTCACGTCCTTCTCGATCCCTGTCTCGCATCGCCCGAAAGCAGGGACGGCGCGAACGATCCATAAGCCGGCCGAGGATATTTTTCCCCAGATGTGATTTTGCCGGCGACACTCGCTTGACACTTCAGGCCGGGGGCAATACTCACCACGTCGCTGACGGCGAACGCCTCAGCCGCCCAGCGCGGGCGTAGCTCAGTTGGTTAGAGTGCCGGCCTGTCACGCCGGAGGTCGCGGGTTCGAGCCCCGTCGCCCGCGCCATTTAAATCAAAGACTTATCCATAGTCTTATCTCCTCCATTACATGTCGCTAGCCAGCACCGTTACACAGTTCGTCGCGATTTGTTCTCGCGAAACTGGCTCGGCCACTCTCCCGATCGCCTTCACTTCTCGCACTGCTGCGCGGTTGGCGGGGGCGTAGGCCTGCCCGCAGAGGGCAACCGTCCCCAGGCCAGACTGGCGTCGATCTCGTGCACGGCACCGGCGCGTGGCTTCACAGAAATGGCACCAGGCCGGCGGGTCGCGCTCGATGGGCGCAAGGTTCCCCCGGGGCCCAGCGGCAATCTCCCTTTCCGAAACCCCCGGAATGAGCCAAGGATGCGGTCGGCAGGCGGCGGGTCGAATTTTCCGGCAGGTCGCTCTTGCAGATATTTTAAGCTTGAAACATTATGGGTTGCGCGAGCCAAAGAAATCCGAGGGAACGGGGCCGCGCTACATCTTCTTTCGGGAGAGCATCGATGACGACATTCAGGTTCGGTCTGGCAATCGGTTGCGGCGCGCTGGCCTTGTCCATCGCTGCGGCACAGGCGCAGGAGCCGATCAAGATCGGCGTGGTCAGCGTGCTGACCGGCCCGGCCGCCTCGCTCGGCCAGCAAGTCCGCGACGGCTTCCAGCTCGCGGTCGACAAGAACGGCGGCAAGCTCGGCGGCGTGCCGGTCAAGATCACGGTGATCGACGATGAGCTGAAGCCCGATGTCGCGGTCGAGCGCGTGCGCTCCTTCGTCGAGAGCGAGAAGCCGGCCTTCGTCGTCGGCCCGGTCTTCTCGAACATCCTTGGTGCCATCGCCAAGCCGGTGCTCGATTCCGGCGCCTTCCTGATCAGCCCGAATGCCGGCCCCTCGACCATGGCGGGCAAGGCCTGCAACAAGAACTTCTTCGTCACCTCCTACCAGAACGATCAGGTTCACGAGGTTCTCGGCAAATACGCGCAGGACCAGAATTACAAGCGGGCCTATATCATCGCGCCGAACTATCAGGCGGGTAAGGACTCGCTCGCCGGCTTCAAGCGCTATTTCAAGGGCGAGATCGTCGACGAGGTCTATGCGCCGCTGAACGCGATGGATTTCTCGGCCGACCTCGCCAAGATCGCCTCGTCCAAGCCCGATGTCGTCTTCGCCTTCCTGCCCGGCGGCCTTGGCGTCAACTTCGTCAAGCAGTGGTCGCAGGCCGGTCTTCAGGGCAAGATCCCCTTCCTCTCCGCTTTTACGGTCGATGAATCGACCCTGCCGGCGCAGCAGGACGCCGCGGTCGGCCTTTATGGCGGCATGACCTGGGCGCCCAACATGGACAACGCGCAGACGAAGGACTTCGTCAAAGCCTATGAGGCGGCCTACAAGATCGTGCCCGGCTCCTATGCCCAGCAGTCCTACGACGCGGCCATGCTGATCGATTCCGCCGTTAAGGCGGCGGGCGGCGCCGGCAATCCCGACAAGCTGCGCGAGGCGATCAAGAAGGCCGATTTCACCTCGCTGCGCGGCAAGTTCAAGTTCAACACCAACGGCTACCCGATCCAGGACTTCTACCTCGTCAAGGTCGCCAAGCGCGCCGACGGCAAGTTCCAGACCGAGATCGACCAGAAGGTGTTTTCGGACTACGCCGATCCGCACGCCAAGGATTGCGCGCTGAAGTGACGCGAAGCGTCATCCTCGGGCGAAGCGAAGCTTCGGCCCGGGGATCTCTTCGTCACGAGATGCTCGGGGCAAGCCCGAGCATGACGTCCTGTGACCGGCCCTGACATAGGACCGCGCAATGACTCTCAGCCTCCTGATCGTCCAGCTCCTCAACGGCCTCCAGTTCGGCGTCCTGCTGTTTCTGGTCGCGGCCGGGCTGACGCTGGTCTTCGGCGTGATGGATTTCATCAATCTCGCCCATGGTGTCCAGTACATGCTGGGCGCCTATCTCGCCGTGACCTTCGTCAGCCTGACGGGCTCCTTCCTGCTGGGTCTCGTGCTGGCGCTGGCCGCGGCGCTGCTGCTGGGGCTCGCCCTCGAATTCCTGGTCTTCCGGCATCTCTATGAACGAGACCATCTCGATCAGGTGCTGGCGACCTTCGGGCTGATCCTGCTGCTGAACCAGGCGGTGAAGATGATCTGGGGCGCGGCACCGCTCTCGGTGCCGGTGCCTGAATTCCTGTCCGGCAATGTCCGGCTGATGGATGGCATCCTCTATCCCGTCTACCGCTTCGCCCTGATCGCGGCGGGGCTCGGCGTCGGCGCGCTGCTCTGGTTCGTGGTCGAGAAGACCCGCACCGGCATGCTGCTGAGGGCAGGGGCCTCCAACGCGCCGATGGTCTCGGCGCTCGGCGTCGATATCCGCAAGCTGTTCATGGTGGTCTTCGCCTTCGGCACGATGCTGGCGGGCTTTGCCGGGGCGATGGCGGCGCCGATCCTCTCGGTCGAACCCGGCATGGGCGATACGGTGCTGATCCTCGCCTTCGTCGTCATCGTCGTCGGCGGCATCGGCTCGATCCGCGGCGCCTTCGTGGGCGCATTGATCGTCGGCCTCGTCGACACGCTCGGCCGCTCCTCGATGAACGACCTGCTCCGGCTGTTCATGGCGCCGGCCTCGGCGCGCGCGACGGGCGCAGCGCTCTCCTCGATGCTGATCTATCTGGTCATGGCGGCGGTATTGTTCGTCCGGCCCGAGGGGCTGCTGCCGGCCAAGGGGCGCTCGTGACCATGGCGGGCACCTCCTCGAATTCCGCTGCGACGGCGGCGCGGCCCCAGGCGCCGACCGTGCGCCGGCTCGCTCCGCTGGTCATCTTCGCCCTGCTCGCGCTGTTGCCGCTGGCGTCCGCGCTCGGCCTGCCCGGGCACTGGCTGACGCTGGTGACGCGGGCGATGATCTTCGCGATCGCGGCGCTCTCGCTCGACCTGATCCTTGGCATCGGCGGCCTCGTCTCCTTTGGCCACGCCGCCTTCATCGGCATCGGCGCCTACGGCACCGGCATCTTGATCACCGAGGGCCGGACCGAGCTTCTGGTGGCGCTGCCGGTGATCCTGCTCGTCTGCGCCGTCTTCGCCGCGATCACCGGTTATGTCTCGCTGCGCACGCGCGGTGTCGCCTTCATCATGATCACGCTCGCCTTCGGGCAGATGGCTTTCTATTTCGCCCAGGCGCTCTCGGCCTATGGCGGCGATGACGGCCTGACGCTCTATGAGAAGAGCACGTTCTTCGGGCGCGAGATTTTCGGCAACCGCACCGGGTTCTACTATGTCGCGCTCGGCACGCTGGCCTTCTGCTACTGGCTGGCGCGGCGCATTGTCTCCTCGCGCTTCGGCCGGGTGCTTCGGGCAGCGCGGGAAAATGCCGTGCGCGTCACCGTCACCGGCTACGACGTCAATCACGTCCGGCTCGGCGCCTATATCATCAGCGGCATGATGGCCGGTCTCTCCGGCTTCCTGCTCGCCAACCAGACCGATTTCGTCAGCCCGGCCTATATGTCCTGGTCGCGCTCGGGCGAGCTGATCTTCATGGTCGTGCTCGGCGGCGTCGGCTCGCTCTATGGCGCGATCCTCGGCGCGCTCGCCTTCCTGATCACCGAGGACGTGCTCTCGAGCCTGACGCAGAACTGGAAGGTTATCTTCGGCCCGCTGATCGTGCTCTTCGTGCTGTTCACCCATGGCGGCATCGCGGGGATCGCCAACAAGCTGAGGGGGCGTCGCGATGGCTGAGCCGGCGCTCGCACTCAAAGGCCTTGCCAAGTCGTTCGGCGCGCTCAAGGTCACCAACGGGGTCGACCTCACCATCGCGCCCGGCGAGCTCCACGCGCTGATCGGCCCGAACGGCGCCGGCAAGACCACGCTGGTTCACCAGATTTCCGGGACGCTCAAGCCGGATTCCGGCGCGATCCTGTTCGGCGGGCAGGACATCACCCGCCTGCCGCCGCAGGCGCGGGCACGGGCCGGGCTCGCCCGCACCTTCCAGATCACCTCGACCATCGCCTCGCTTTCGGCGCTGGAGAATGTCGCGCTCGGCGTGCAGGCGCATAGTGCCCGTCCGCTTTCGCTCTTCCGCGACGCCGCCGGCGACGAGGCGCTCAACGCCCCTGCCTGGGAGGCGCTGGAGGCCGTCGGCCTGACCGAGCGCGCCCATGCGCCGGCCGGCAGCCTCTCGCATGGCGAGAAGCGCGCGCTGGAGATCGCGATGGCGCTGACCTTGCAGCCGAAGCTCATCCTGTTGGACGAGCCCCTGGCCGGCGTCGGCCATGAGGAGGGCGAGCGACTGATCGCGCTGCTGAACAGCCTCAAGGGCCGTTTCGCCATGTTGCTGGTCGAGCACGACATGAGCGCCGTCTTCGCGCTGGCCGACCGCGTCACCGTGCTGGTCTATGGCGGCGTCATCGCCTCCGGCGAGCCGGCGGCTGTCCGGGCCGACCCCGCCGTGCGGCAGGCCTATCTCGGCGAGGAGGGCTAGCGATGTCGGCCTATTGCTCCACCCTTGTCATTCCGGGGCTTCGCACAGCGAAGAACCCGGAACCCACGATCGGGCGAGCCCTATCCTCCGCAACTGGACCGTCGAACTCAGTCGTGGGTTCCGGGTTCGCTGCGCGCCCCGGAATGACAAGGGGGGTGCGCGCGTCATGTTGAGCGTCGAAGGGCTCGATGCCGGCTATGGCGAGGCGCAGATCCTGTTCGGGGTCGATCTCACCGTGGGCGAGGGGGAGGTCGTGACCCTGCTCGGCCGCAACGGCATGGGCAAGACCACGACCGTGCGGTCGATCATGGGGCTCCTGCCGGCAAAGGCCGGGAAGGTCGCCTTCGGCGGGCGCGATCTGACGGGCGCCGCGCCTTTCCGCATCGCGCAGGCCGGGATCGGGCTGGTGCCGGAAGGCCGCCAGATCTTCCCGACGCTCTCGGTCGAGGAGAATCTGATTGCGACCGCAGCCGACCGCTCGGGCAAGAAGCGCTGGGATCTCGGGCGCATCTACGCCTTCTTCCCGCGTCTCAGGGAACGGCGGGAGAACCGCGGCAACCAGCTTTCCGGCGGCGAGCAGCAGATGCTGGCGATCGGCCGGGCGCTGATGACCAATCCCAAATTGATCATCCTCGACGAGGCGACCGAGGGACTCGCGCCGCTGATCCGCGAGGAGATCTGGAACTGCCTGACGGCGCTCAAGGCGGAGGGCGAGTCGATCCTCGTCATCGACAAGAACGTCGATGCACTGGTCCGGATCGCCGACCGCCATGTCGTGCTGGAGAAAGGCCGTGTCGTCTGGCGCGGCACCAGCGCCGAATTGCGCAGCGACAGCGCCGTGAAGGATCGCTTCCTGCACTTTTGAGCAGGCCAGCCCAATGCCATCCGGCCCACGCGCCGGCAGATGAGGAGAGCCAAGACCATGAACCCGCTGACCGCAGGCGTGACGCGCGCCAATGAAGGCCTGGAGGGCATTTCCTGGAGCATCCTCGGCCAGACCTATGTGCCGAAGACGCTGACCGAGGAGAGCTTCTCCTGGCACGCGACCCTGCCGCCCGGCACCTTCGTGCCGCCGCATATCCACACGACGCAGGAGGAGTTCATCTACATGCTGGAGGGGCGGCTCGACCTGCTGCTCGACGGCAAGGAGAGCTTCGCAACCGCCGGCGACCTGATCTGCCTGCCGCGCAATATCCCGCATGGCCTGTTCAACAAGAGCGATGCGACGGTGAAGTGCCTGTTCTGGGTCTCGCCGACCGCACGGCTCTACGATCTGTTCTGGGGCCTGCACTCAATGGCCGAGCAGAAGCCGGCCGATGTCGTCGCGCTTTCGGCCAAGCACGAGGTCGACTTCCTGCCGCCCCCGCCCGATGCGGGTTGAGGGTGAGGCGCTTCAACGATTGCTCGTGGAACCAAGCCGTCATGCTCGCCCTTGTGGCGAGCATCCACGTCTTGGACACCGAATTGCATGAAGGAAGACGTGGATGGTCGGCACAAGGCCGACCATGACGAGGTCAGTTCTTTCCCGCCAGTTGCTCAGCTGAGAAACCGGCCTTGCCAGCATAGCCCTTGACGATCTGCTCGCGCGAGGCGTGGTCGAGCACCTGCTCGATATCGCCGAAGCCCTGCGGCGCCAGCGCCTCGACTGCGTCGATCACGCGCTCCGGCCCGCCGACCCGGTTCATCGCCACCACCTCCGCCGTTGCCGGCAGGCGCTGCGCTTCGTAAGCCGCCAGCGCCTGGCGCGGATGCTCGGCCTTCGCCAGCCAGTCGGCGAGGCAGCGCGCATCGAGGATCGCTTGCGAGGCGCCATTCGAGCCGACCGGATACATCGGATGCGCGGCATCGCCGAGCAGGGTGACGCGGCCATGGGTCCAGCGCGGCAGCGGATCGCGGTCGCACATCGGATATTCCCAGAACGTTCCGGTCGCCCGGATCAGCGCGAGGATATCGACCTCTGGCACGCTGAAGCGGCGGGCGAAGGGCAGCACGTCCTCCAGGCGGCCAGGCTTCGACCAGGCCTCCTTCGGCGGCGGCCGCTCGGGATCGCCGGTGCGGATATTGACGACCCAGTTCAGCAGGCGGGTCTGCGGCGTCGCGCCCTGGCCGATCGGGTAGAGCACAAGCTTGCCGGCCATGCCACCGGCGATGATCATGCTCTCGCCGTCGAGGAAGACCGGCCAGTCGCAGGCCCCGCGCCACATCTGCACGCCCTGCCAGCGCGGCGGCCCCTGGTTCGGGAAATAGAAGGCGCGCACGGCCGAATGGATGCCGTCGGCACCGATCAGGATGTCGCCGCGCGCGGTTTCGCCGCCCTCGCCGAAGCGGGTATCGCTGAAATGCGCGGTGACACCGCCCTCATCCTGAATGAAGCCTTGCAGCCGACGCCCGGTACGGATCGCGTCCTCGCCCAGCCGCTCGGCAACCGCGTCGCGGATCACCTTCTGCAAGCGGCCGCGATGGATCGAGAATTGCGGCACCGGCGCGCCGGCATGCAGGCCGCGCGGCTCGCTCCAGACCGTCTGTCCGAAGCGGTTCATGTAGTGCAGTTCGCGCGTGCGGATGCCGACCGCGTCGAGCGCCGGCAGCAGGCCGAGATCGGCGAGCTCGCGGATGGCATGGGGCAGGGTGTTGATGCCGACGCCGACCTCGCGGATTTCGCTGGCCTGTTCGTAGACCGTCGCGCCGATGCCGCGGGCATGGAGCATCAGCGCCAGGGTCAATCCACCAATGCCGCCGCCGACGATGATAACCCGCATCTGCCCGTCCCCTCAGGTCTTATATTTTAAGTTTGAAATATCTTTGTCCGGCTTGTCAATTTGCGCAAGGGGCAGGGGCGGCGGCTTCAACGCGTCTCGATCACGTCCTGAACCATTTCGAAGAAGCTGCGCACGAGGGGCAGGCGCTGGCGCTCGGCGCGGCAGACGATGTATTCGCCGACATCGAAATCGGCGCCGGTGATGAGGATGCGCTTCAGGCCGGCCTCCGGCTTGAACTCGGCGGCGAAGACCACGCCGATGCCGAAGCCGAAGGCGACGGCCTCGCGCACAGCCTCGCGCGACTGCACCTCCAGCAGGTTCGCCGGTTTGATCCCGGCGAGCGACAGCCGGCTCTCGAAGACCTCGCGCGTGATCGAGCCGCGCTCGCGCAGCACGATGTCCTGTCCGGCGAAGGCCTCGATCGGGATCTGGTCGTGCCGTGCCAGTTCGTGCTGATCCGAGACGAAGGCGACGAGATCGTCCGAACGCAACCGGACGCTATGGATGCGCGGATCGGAATTGGCGCGCGCCGTGATCGCCACATCGGCGGCGAAATCCATGATCTGGTCGACGACTTCGGAAGAGTTTCCGATCGTCAGCGAGAAGGTCAGGCCCGGATAGCGCTCGCGCATGCGGGCAAGCGCCGGCATGACATGGGTGGCGCTGTCGGCCGCGATGCGCAGATGGCCGCGCTGGAGCGTCCGGCTGCCGGCAAGCAGCGATTCCGCTTCATCCTCGGCCGCGAACAGTCTGGCAGTGACCACGAACAGGCTCTGCCCCAGCGGCGTCAGTTTCACTTGCCGCCCGGCGCGATCGAACAAGCGCACGCCATAGGCGTCTTCCAGCCCGCGTACCTGGGCGGAGAGGGTGGGCTGGCTGACATGGCGTGTCCTGGCGGCGCCGGTGAAGCTCTGCGCCTCGGCGACCGCATGGAAAGCCGCGAGGCCGGAATAGCTGATGGCCATGTTCTATAGATCCTATCTATGGAAGATATGGAAACGATGTATTGGACCTATGTCAATCGCGGTCCTAGCGTCCGGGTCATCCGCCGCAACACATCGCGAGACCATCATGGCCCAGGCCCGCCGCCCTGCCTCCTCCGAAACCGGTGATCCGCTTCTCCTGACCCCCGGCCCGCTGACCACCAGCAAGGCGATCAAGGAAGCGATGGTGCATGACTGGGGCTCGCGCGACGCGACCTTCGTCGGCATCAACAAGGCGGTTCTGGAAGAGCTGCCGAAGATCATCCATGGCGGCGAGGATTTCGTCACCGTGCCGATGCAGGGCTCCGGCACCTTTGCCGTCGAGGCGATGCTGACCACCTTCGTGCCGCGTGACGGCAAGATCCTGGTGCTGATCAACGGCGCCTATGGCCAGCGCGCCAAGCGCATCCTGGAGATTGCCGGCCGCGCCGTTGCCGTGCACGAGACCGCCGAGGATACCCCGCCCGATCTCGCCGAGATCGACCGCATGCTGGTGGCCGACACCGGCATCACCCATATCTTCACGGTCCATTGCGAGACGACCAGCGGTATCCGCAACCCGGTCGAGGCGATCGCCGCGCTCGCCAAACGCCATGGCCGCCGCCTGCTGATCGACTCGATGAGCGCTTTCGGCGCCCTGCCGCTCGACAGCCGCGAGGTCTATTTCGACGCGGTCGCCGCCTCCTCGAACAAGTGCATCCAGGGCGTTCCCGGCCTCGGCTTCGTCATCGCCCGCAAGAGCGCGCTGGCCGAAACCAAGGGCAATGCCACCACGCTGGTGCTCGATCTGCATGACCAGAATGCCGGCTTCGAGCGCACCGGCCAGTACCGCTTCACTCCGCCGATCCACGTCATCGTCGCCTTCCACGCGGCCTTGCAGGAATTCTGGGCCGAGGGCGGCGTCGCGGGCCGCGGGGAGCGTTATGCCGAGAACGCCCGCATCCTGATCGAGGGCATGGAAGGGCTCGGCTTCCGCACGCTGCTGCCGGCCGCCCGGCAGGCGCCGATCATCGTCACCTTCCACATGCCGCAGGACAAGAATTTCGTCTTCCAGCGCTTCTACGACGCGCTGAAGGATGCCGGCTACGTCATCTATCCCGGCAAGCTCACGGTCGCGGACAGCTTCCGCATCGGCTGCATCGGCGCACTCGGCGCGCAGGACATGCGCGCCTTCGTCGCCACAGTGTCGGATGTCCTTGATGAGATGGGTGTCGGCCTGAAGTCGGCCGCGTGAGGAGCCCTGAGATGACAATGCACACGAAGATCGGCGCGGATGTCGTTGCAAACGGCCGCAATTATGCCCGCCCGCAGCGCCCAACGGTTGTGATCTGCATGGACGGTTCGGAGCCGGCCTATATCGAGGCGGCCAGCGCCAAGGGCCTGACGCCGAACCTCGACCGGATCATGAAGAGCGGCGCAAGCACCCATGCCTATTCTGTGATCCCGAGCTTCACCAACCCGAACAACCTCTCGATCATCACCGGCCGCCCGCCGGCCTGGCACGGCATCGCGGGCAACTTCTTCTATGACCGCGAGGCCAAGGAAGAGGTGATGATGAACGATGCCCGTTTCCTGCGGGCGCCGACCATCCTCGCCGAGTTCCAGAAGACCGGCCTCAAGGTCGCGATGGTGACCGCCAAGGACAAGCTGCGCACCCTGCTCGGCAAGGGGCTCGACTTCGCTTCGGGCAGCGCCATCGCCTTCTCCTCGGAGAAGGCCGACAAGGCCAACAAGGCGGAGAACGGCATCGAGAACGTGCTCGATTTCGTCGGCATGCCGGTGCCTTCGGTCTATTCGGCCGATCTGTCGGAGTTCGTCTTCGCCGCCGGCGTCAAGCTGCTGGAGACCTTCAAGCCCGACCTGATGTATCTCTCGACCACCGACTATGTGCAGCACAAGGCCGCGCCCGGTTCGGAGATGGCGGACTCGTTCTACGCCATGTTCGACAGCTATGTCGGCAAGCTCGACGCGCTCGGCTGCACGCTGGTCATCACCGCCGATCACGGCATGAACGACAAGCACCTCGCCAATGGTGAGCCCGATGTTGTCTATCTCCAGAGCCTGATGGACGAGTGGTACGGCAAGGGCACGATGCGCGTGATCCTGCCGATCACCGACCCCTATGTCGTCCATCACGGCGCGCTCGGCTCCTTCGCCACGGTCTATCTGCCCGAGGGCGCGAGCCAGGAAGAGGTCGCCGCCCGCATCTCCGGGCTCGACGGCATCGCGCTGGCGGTGACCTCCGCCGAGGCCTGCGAGCGCTTCGAGCTGCCGGCCGACCGGATCGGCGATGTCGTCGTCGTCTCGACCCGCCAGAAGGTCATCGGCACCTCGCCCGACAGGCACGATCTCTCGGGCCTGACCGAGCCGTTGCGCTCGCATGGTGGCATCACCGAGCAGCGCGTGCCGATGATCGCCAACCGGCCGATCACGGTGCCGCAGGGCCGCACGCTCCGCAATTTCGACGTCTTCGACGTCGCCCTGAACCTGGTGAACTGAGATGAACGCGACGGTGAAGCCGCCGGTGCGGCGCGAGGCGATGCGCATCGCCGGCAAGCTGGTCACGACCGACGACATGGTCGAGGTCCACAACCCTTATGACAACAGCGTGGTCGGCCTGATCCCGGCCGCCCGGCCCGAGCATGTTCGCGAGGCCTTCGCCAAGGCCAAGGCGTTCAAGCCGAAGCTCTCGCGCTACGAGCGCCAGCAGATCCTGCAGAAGACTGCCGAGCTGCTGCGTGATCGGAAGGAGCTCTTCGCCAAGCTGATCACGGCGGAAGCCGGCCTGTGCTGGAAGGACTCGCTTTATGAGGCGAGCCGCGCCTACGACGTCTGGTCCTTCGCGGCGCAGCTCACCATCAAGGACGATGGCGAGATGTTCTCCTGCGACATCTCGCCCAACGGCAAGGCGCGCAAGATCTTCACGACGCGCCAGCCGCTGCTCGGCGTGATCTCGGCGATCACCCCGTTCAACCACCCGCTCAACATGGTCAGCCACAAGCTGGCCCCGGCGATCGCGACCAATAACCGCCTCGTGCTGAAGCCGACGGAACTGACCCCGCTGACCGCGCTGGCGCTGGCCGACGTGCTCTATGAGGCCGGCCTGCCGCCGGAGATGCTTTCCGTCGTCACCGGCAATCCCTCGACCATGGGCGATGCGATGATCACCGATCCCGACGCGGATCTGGTGACCTTCACCGGCTCCGTCCGCGTCGGCAAGCACATCGCCGACAAGGCCGGCTACAAGCGCATCGTGCTCGAGCTCGGCGGCAACGACCCGCTGATCGTCATGGAGGATGCCGATCTCGACAAGGCAGCCGAGCTTGCCGTCACCGGCGCGACCAAGAACTCGGGCCAGCGCTGCACGGCGGTGAAGCGCATCCTTGTGGTCGAGAGCGTCGCCGACGCCTTCTCCAAGCTCGTCGTCGAGAAGGCGAAGAAGCTGAAATGCGGCGACCCGATGGACCCGGAGACCGATGTCGGCTGCGTCATCAATGCCCGCTCGGCCTCGCTCTTCCAGGCCCGCGTCGACGACGCCGTGACCAAGGGCGCCGAGGTGCTCTACGGCAAGCGGGCGGAAGGCGCGCTGTTCCATCCGACCGTGGTCGACAAGATCCCCTACACCTGCGAGTTGGTGCATGAGGAGACCTTCGGCCCGGTGATCCCGATCGTCCGCGTGCCCGATGACATCGCGGAGGTGATCCGGATCTCGAACTCCACCGCCTATGGTCTCTCTTCCGGCATCTGCACCAACCGCTACGATTACATCCAGCGCTTTGTGGCCGATCTCGAGGTCGGCACGGTCAATCTCTGGGAGGTGCCGGGCTACCGGATCGAGATGTCCCCCTTCGGCGGCATCAAGGATTCCGGCCTCGGCTACAAGGAGGGTGTCGTCGAGGCCATGAAGTCCTTCACCAACGTCAAGACGTGGTCGATGCCCTGGACCGCGTGAACAAGAAAAGGCCAGCGCAGGCGGAGCGATCCGCCTGCGTTTTTGCATGTCAGGGGAAGAAAACGTCCAAAGAGCGTTCAGGCTGACCATAAAGAGGGGATGAGAACATGAAGAACTGGCTTGCTTCCTGCGTCATCGGCGCCTTCGCACTGGCGCTTCCGGGTGTCGCCCATGCGCAGAAGACGAAGGTGACCGTCTATACCGCCCTGGAGAACGATCAGCTCGGACCATTCAAGGCCTCGATCGAGAAGGCCGTGCCCGAGGCCGAGGTGGTCTGGGTCCGCGACTCCACCGGCGTCATCACCGCTCGCTTCCTCGCCGAGAAGGACAATCCCCGCGCCGACATGGTGATGGGCCTGGCGGCGTCGAGCTTGCTGATGTTCGAGAAGGCCGGCCTGCTCGAAACCTACAGGCCCGCCGGCGCCGACGCGCTGAAGCCGGTCTTCCGCGACGACAAGGAGCCCTATACCTGGACCGGCATGGACGCCTATCTCGGCGTCGTCTGTTACAACACCGCCGAGGCCAAGGGCGTGGCTGTTCCCAGCTCCTGGAAGGACCTGCTCAACCCGGCCTTCAAGGGCAAGATCGTGATGCCGCACCCGGCCTCGTCGGGCACCGGCTATCTGATGGTCGCCGGCTGGCTGCAGAGCATGGGCGAGGCCGAGGGCTGGAAGTTCATGGACGGGCTGCACGAGAATATCGGCGCCTACCTCCATTCCGGCTCGGCGCCTTGCGTCCAGGCGGCGCGCGGCGAGCGCACGATTGGTCTGGCGCTCGACATGCGCGGCGCCTCCGAGAAGAGCAAGGGCGCGCCGATCGAGGTCGTGATCCCCAAGGAGGGTGTGGGCTGGGAGATGGAAGCCAGCGCCATCGTCAAGGGTTCGAAGAACCTCGCGCTCGCCAAGAAGATCGCCGACTGGTCGACGTCCAAGGACGCCAACGAGCTCTACTCCAAGACCTACGCCATCGTCGCCGCGCCCGGCGTCGGTACCAAGCCGGCGAACTACCCCGCCAATGCCGAAGCCGGCATGATCAAGAACGATCTCGGCTGGATGGCCGATAATCGCGACCGCGTGCTCGCCGAATGGTCGAAGCGCTACGAGTCCAAGGCTGCGCCGAAGAACTGAGCCTCTGCCATGCCGCCGCCCGCGCGGGCGGCGGCATGGTCTGTGCAAGACGCAAGAGAAGCCTCGCCTAAGAGAAGCCTCGCCGCCAATGCGGGGCGGATCTCTGCCCGTTCAAATGAAGGCCGGCACGATGTCCAAGACCGCGATCTCCGCG
Organism: Allobosea sp. MMO-172; assembly: GCF_037147855.1. Classification (NCBI taxonomy): domain Bacteria; kingdom Pseudomonadati; phylum Pseudomonadota; class Alphaproteobacteria; order Hyphomicrobiales; family Alloboseaceae; genus Allobosea; species Allobosea sp. MMO-172. The sequence goes on from NZ_JBBCUM010000009.1 coordinate 57,872, forward strand.
ACGACCCCCTTCCTCTCGATCCGTCAGGTCGCCAAGAATTTCGGCGCGTTCAAGGCGCTGCGCGACATCGATCTCGACATCCATCGCGGCGAATTCGTCTGCTTCCTCGGCCCGTCCGGCTGCGGCAAGACCACCTTGCTGCGGGCGGTCGCGGGGCTCGACCTGCAGGATAGCGGCACCATCCATATGGGCGGGCGCGACGTGTCGCGCGCCAGCCCCTCCGAGCGCGATTTCGGCATCGTCTTCCAGTCCTATGCGCTGTTCCCCAATCTCACCGTCGCCGACAATGTCGGCTATGGGCTGGTCAACCGGCGCCGCTCCCGCGACGAGATCGCCAGGCGCGTGAGCGAATTGCTGACCCTCGTCGGCCTGCCTGAGCAGGGCAGGAAATATCCCGTCCAGCTTTCGGGCGGCCAGCAGCAGCGCGTGGCGCTGGCGCGCGCGCTCGCCACCTCGCCGGAACTGCTCCTGCTGGACGAGCCGCTTTCGGCGCTCGATGCCAAGGTCCGTATTCGCCTGCGCGACGAGATGCGCTCGCTGCAGCAGCGCCTCGGCGTGACCACGATCATGGTCACGCATGACCAGGAGGAGGCGCTCGCCATGGCCGATCGCATCGTCGTGATGCGGGATGGCGCGGTCGAGCAGGTCGGCTCGCCCGAGGAGATCTACCGGCGCCCGGCGACGCCCTTCGTCGCCGATTTCGTCGGGCACATGACCTTCATGGATGCGGTCGTCATTGGCCCGGGCAGGGTGCGGGTCGACGAACTCGACCTCGTCGTCGCCAATGCCGCGCCCTTCGCTGCCGGCACGCCCGTGCGGCTGGCGATGCGCCCCGAGGAGGTCCGTACGCGTGGCATCGGCGAGGATACGCCGAACCGTTTCGAGGCGACGATCGGGGACCTTGCCTTCCTCGGCTCCTATTGCCGGGCGCATCTCCAGCCGACCGGCTCGCGTACGACACGGATCGCCGCCGATTTCTCGACCAATGCGATGCGCGATCTCGGCATCGTCCCGGGCCAGGTTCGCGCCGTCGCCTTTCCGCCCGAGGCCCTGCATGTCTTTGCCGGGGAGGGACGATGAGCGATCTCGCACCGCCCCTCACCATGACCGACACGCCCGTAAAAGCAGTGCCGCTGCGGATCAGCGAGCGCCATGTCGCCGGCGCGCTGATCCTGGCGCTCTGCGCGGTGCTCGTCCTGATCATCGCGTTGCCGCTCTGGGCGCTGCTCTCCAAGAGCCTGGAGAACACGGACGGCAAGTTCGTCGGCCTCGCCAATTTCGTCAGCTACGCGACGACGCCCTCGCTGTTCTATTCGCTGCTGAACAGCCTGCTGGTCGCCGGCGTGACGACCGCGATCGTCGTCCCGCTCGCCTTCCTCTATGCCTATGCGCTGCGCCGCAGCTGCATCCCGGCCAAGGGCGCCTTCTACGCCGCGGCGATGATCCCGGTCTTCGCGCCCTCGCTGCTGTCCGGCCTCGCGCTGATCTATCTCTTCGGCAACCAGGGCATGCTGAAATCCTGGATGATGGGCGCCTCGCTCTACGGCCCCGTCGGCATCATCGCGGCCGAGGTGCTCTATTGCTTCCCCCATGCGATGCTGATCCTCGTCACGGCGCTGGCGCTGTCCGATGGGCGCCTGCGCGAGGCAGCGGACGCCATGGGTACCTCGCGCTGGCGCATCTTCCACACGATCACCCTGCCGGGTGCGCGCTATGGCGTGATCAGCGCGACCTTCGTCGTCTTCACGCTGGTCATCACCGATTTCGGCATTCCCAAGGTCATCGGCGGGCAGTTCAGCGTGCTGGCGACGGATGCCTACCGGCAGGTCGTCGGCCAGCAGAATTTCCCGATGGGCGCCGTCGTCGGCATCATCCTGCTAGTGCCGGCCGTGCTCGCCTTCTTCGTCGACCGTGTCGTGCAGCGGCGCCAGAGCGCCATGCTCTCGGCCCGTGCCGTGCCTTACGTCCCCAAGCCGGACCCGCGCCGCGACCTCGCGCTGCTCGGCTTCGTCAGCCTGATCGCGCTAGCCATCGTCGGCCCCTATGCCGTTGCGTTCTGGGGCTCCTTCGTCAAGTACTGGCCCTATAACCTCACCCTGACGCTGGGCAATTACGATTTCTCGGCGGTCGAACCCGATGGCTGGGGGCCTTATCGCAACTCGCTGCTGCTCGCTTCGCTGACGGCGGTGATCGGCACGGCGCTGATCTTCACCGGCGCCTATCTGATCGAGAAGGTGAAGCTCTTTCCGCGCCTGCGGGCCTTCGCCCAGTTCCTGGCGATGCTGCCGATGGCGGTGCCCGGCCTCGTGCTCGGCCTCGGCTATGTCTTCTTCTACAATGCCGGCTGGAACCCGCTCGGCTTCCTCTATGGGACGCTGGCGATCCTGGTGATCAACACCGTCGCGCATTTCTACACGGTCGGGCACATCACGGCGCTGACCAGCCTGAAGCAGCTCGACGGCGAGTTCGAGTCGGTCTCCGCCTCGCTCAAGGTGCCGTTCTGGTCGACTTTCCGCCGGGTGACCGCGCCGATCTGCCTGCCGGCGATCCTCGATATCGCGGTCTATGTCTTCGTCAACGCGTTGACCACGGTCTCCGCCGTGATCTTCCTTTACGGGGCCGACACCAAGCTCGCCTCGATCGCGATCGTCCATATGGACGAGGCCGGCGCCATGGCCTCCGCCGCCGGCATGGCGAGCGTCATCATGGTCACCGCCATCGCCGTGAAGCTGCTCCATGTCGGTCTCGACCAATTGGTCTTCGGCCGCCTGCAGCAATGGCGCCAGCGCTAGGTACGGGTCGCGGCTGCGGGCATTGCCCTGCCGCCGCGACCCGCTAGGCTGCGGAGCCGGACCACTGAGGATTAGGACCAGCCGTGCGCCTTGGAGTGATCGCCGATATCCATGGAAACCTGCTGGCGCTCGAAGCGGTGCTGGCCAAGCTCGACGGCCTATCCGTCGATCGCCTGATCAATCTCGGCGATTGCGCCTCCGGTCCGCTCTGGCCGGCCGAGACCGTCGCGCTGCTGCGCTCGCGCGAGATCAGCCATGTCCGGGGCAATCACGACCGGGTGCTGGGCGCGGCCTCAGCCCTCGGGCTGGGCGAGTCCGACAGCTACGCCTGGCAGGCGCTCGATCCCGAAGCCCGCGCCTGGCTGGCCGGCCTGCCGGTCGAGATCACGGTCGAAGGTGCTCTCTGCTTCCATGCCATGCCGGACCATGACGAAACCTATCTGATGGAAGAGGTGCATGACGGCCATCTCGTGCCATCGCCGATCACGGCGATCGAGCGGCGCCTCGCTGGGCGGACGGCGCCGTTGATGCTCTGCGGGCACAGCCATCTGCCGCGCGCGGCGCGGCTGACTTCCGGCGCGATCGTGCTCAACCCCGGCAGCGTCGGGAACCCGGCCTATCGCGACACCAATCCGGCGCATGTCTCCGAGAGTGGCATGCCGCATGCCCGCTTCGCCGTGGTCACGCTCGGCGCGGAGATCGCGATCGAGCATCATCTCGCCGTCTACGACTGGGCCCATGCGGCCCGCCGTGCCGAGCAGAACGGGCGCGCCGATTGGGCGCATGCCTTGCAGACGGGAACGGCGCTTCCATAGCGCCGGGGATCAGCCGCGCAGGGACCGCGCCAGCCCAAAGAAGGCCTGGATGGCCTTGCTGTTGCGGCGCTCGTGCAGGCAGATCAGCTTCTCGTGCATCAGCAGCGGCGGCCCGTCGAGCGGAATGCGGGCGAGCTGCGGATCATCCTCGCCGAACTCCGCCGCCGAGACGAAGCCGACCCCGCCGCCAGCTGACACGATGGCGCGCACCGCCTCACGGCCTTCCGCCTCGACGGCATAAGAGAGCGCAACACCCTGTTCCGCCGCCCGCTGCTCCAGCAACTGACGCGTGCGCGACCCGCGTTCGCGTATGACCAGCGGCCATGTCGCGAGCTCCTCCAGTGAAAGCGCTGGACGCGCAGCCGCGGGATGGCCCTTTGCGGCAAAGGCGATGATCGGCGAGACATTGAGCGGCAGCACTTCGAAGGGCCGCTCGTCGGCGAGTTCGCCGAGCACGCCGATCTCGGCATCGTAGCCGATCAGCGTCTCGACGATGCTGCCGGTATTGCCCTGCGCGATCGAGACCTGGATGCCGGGATGTCGCTCGCGGAAGGCGGTGAGCACATCGAGCATATGATGCACGGAATCGGCGACGATCCTGAGGGCGCCGGTCCGCAGCGAGCGCTCCTCCTGCAGCAGCTCCAGCGCCTCGCCCTCGGCCCCGAACAGGCGATGCGTGACGGCGAGCAGCCTCTGGCCGGCCGGTGTCAGGACGACCTGCCGATGGCGGCGGCTGAACAGCGCGACGTCGTATTCCTCTTCCAGCTTGCGGACCTGATCCGAAATCGCCGGCTGGGTGAGATTGAGCGCGAGCGCGGCCTTCGAGAAGCCGCCGGACAGCGCGACTTGATGGAAGGCCCGGAGCTGGACATGACGCATGGCGGACGAAGCCTCGAAAAGCCGATCCGGAACGATATCGCTGAAATTTATACTTGGATATGAAATAACGATTTTTCAGATCGATGAAGCGAGAGCATTCTGAGACTAGAGAGCCCGCTAGAGCCTAGTGGTTTTTTCTCGGAACCACGGCGTCATCCCGGACAAGCGGCGAAGCCGCGCAGATCCGGGATCCATTATAGGGCTCCAGCGCCCTCCGATGGATCCCGGGGCAAGCCCGGGATGACGCCGTGGTTCCGAGAAAAACATCAGGCGGCACGGGGAAAAAACGGGACCCTACCATGCGCGTCGAAACCGCCGCCATCGTCCATACCGAAGGCGAATCCAACACCTCCGCAGCGCGCAGCGACTGGTCGGCCGGGATCGGCGATGCCGGAACCCGCGCATTGCTCGCGCGCGACTCCGCCGCCTTCCTGCACCAGAGCCTGTCGAGCCCCTGTCTCACCGCCATCGCCAAGGCGGAGGGAATCTGGATCGAGGATACGATGGGGCGTCGCTACATGGATTTCCATGGCAACAGCGTCCACCATATCGGCTACGGCCACCCGCGCCTGAAGGAGGCGATCAAGGCGCAGCTCGACGATCTCTGCTTCGCGCCGCGCCGCTTCACCTGCGAGCCCGCTGTCGAACTGGCCGAGACGCTTGGGCGGATGGCGCCGGGCGACCTCGGCAAGGTGCTCTTCACCACCGGCGGGTCGGATGCGATCGAGGTTGCGCTCAGGCTCGCCCGCGCCGCGACCGGCCGCTTCAAGACCCTGTCCTTCTGGGATGCGTTTCACGGTGCCGGCTTCGGCGCCTCCAGCGTCGGTGGCGAGGCGACTTTCCGCTCCGGCATCGCCGGGCCGCTGTTGCCGGGCGCCGAGCATGTCGCGCCCTGGGGCACTCGCAACTGCGCCTATGGCCATGACAATCTGGAGGATTCGGCCCGCGCCTGTGCCCGCATGATCTCCTATGTGCTGGCGCGGGAAGGGGATGTCGCGGCGGTCGTCGCCGAGCCGATGCGGGCGACGCCCTATCCGCCAGCGCCGGGCTTCTGGAAGAGCGTGCGCGAGGCTTGCGATCGGCACGGCACGCTCCTGATCTTCGACGAGATCCCGACCGGGCTCGGCAAGACCGGGCGCTTCTTCGCCCATGAGCATGACGAGGTGCAGCCGGACATGGTCGTGCTCGGCAAGGCTCTCGGCGGCGGCATCCTGCCGATCGCAGCGGTCGTGGCGCGGCGCGATCTCGATGTCGCCGGCGGCTACGCGATCGGCCACTACACCCATGAGAAGAACCCGGTCACCACCCGCGCGGCGCTCACGACCATTAACATCATCCGTGAGGAGGGGCTGACCGAGCGTGCCGCCGAGCTCGGCGCCTATGCAATGGAGCGCCTGCGGAATTTCGGCGAGCGCTGCCCGACTGTGGGCGACGTGCGTGGGCGAGGTCTGCTCTTCGGGGTCGAGCTGGTCTCCGATCGCGATGCCTGGACTCCGGACAACGCCCTAGCCGAGCGGGTCTATTATCGCTGCCTCGAAGCGGGCCTGAGCTTCAAGATCAGCCAGGGCAATGTGCTGACCCTGTCGCCGCCGATGGTGATCGCGCGGGCCGATCTCGAACGTGCGCTCGGCATCGTCGAGCAGGCGATCCTGGCGGGCTGAGGGGACGATGATGAAGGCCGTCCGCACCGACCGGGAACTGGAATGCCCGGAGATCGACGCAGGGCTTCGCGCCCGCGGCGTCGAGCTCGTCACGCTTCCCGACGGGATTTCGGAGGAGGCGCTGATGCGGGAGGTCGCCGACGCCGATCTGCTGTTGATGTGCTACACGCCCGTCACCGCGCGGGTGATCGCTGCCGCGCCCAGGCTCAAGGGCATCGTCAAATACGGTGTCGGCATCGACGCGATCGACATTCCGGCTGCGATCGCGCGCGGCATTCCCGTGGTGAACGTGCCCGAATATGCCGAGGAGACGGTCGCTGAGGGCGCTTTCGCCCTGATGATCGCGCTGGCGAAACGCCTGCCGGAGATCGGCGGCGCCATCCAGAGCGAGGGCTGGATCTGGCCGGCCCAGCGCTGGATCGGCCGCGATATCGCCGGGGCGACGCTGGGTTTGGTCGGTGCCGGCAAGATCGGGCGCAGCATGGCGCGGATGGCGGGGCAGGGGTTCCGGGCGCGCGTCCTCGGCTACGATCCGCATGTCGATGCCGAGACGATGGCTGTGGCAGGGATCGAGAAGGTCGACGATCTCCACGCGATGCTCCGGCAATGCGATCTGGTCTCGCTTCACACCGTCCTGAACGACGCGACCCGTCGCATCATCGGCCGGGCCGAGTTGGCCTGCCTCAGGCCGGATACGATCCTCGTCAATGTCTCGCGCGGCGCGCTGATCGACGAGGCGGCGCTGGTCGAAGCGGTGCTGGCGGGGAAGCTCGGCGGCGTCGGGCTCGACGTCTACAGTCAGGAGCCGCTCGTCCGTTCTGGGCACCCGCTCAGCCCGCTTTTCGGCCGCGACGACGTCATTCTGTTTCCGCACCTGACCTTCTTCACGGTCGAGGCGATGCGGCGGCTCTCGGACGACACGCTGGCGCGCTGCTTCGAAATCCTCGACGGCAGGCCGGTCCAGATCCGCTCGCACGATCCGCGCCTGCGGGCACAGACGCGGAACGTCGCCTTCGCTTGATCCTACCGGAAGATCACCGTGCGGCGGCCGGCGAGCATCACCCGGCGCTCGATATGCAGCCGGAGCGCCCGTGCCAGCACGACCGCCTCGATATCGCGCCCGGCGCTGACCAGATCGTCCGGCGCCAGCGAATGATCGGCGCGGCCGACGTCCTGGTCGATGATCGGGCCTTCGTCGAGATCGGGCGTGACGTAATGCGCGGTCGCGCCGATCAGCTTCACGCCGCGATCATAGGCCTGGTGATAGGGCTTGGCGCCCTTGAAGCTCGGCAGGAAGGAGTGGTGGATATTGATCGCCCGCCCGTCCAGCGCCCGGCAGAGATCGTTCGACAGCACCTGCATGTAACGGGCGAGCACGACCAGCGATGAGTTGGTCTCGGCGACGATCTCGAGCAGGCGCGCTTCCTGTTCCGCCTTGGTCGCGGGCGTGACCGGGAGATAGTGGAAGGGAATGCCGTAGCTCTTGGCCAGCGCCTCGAAATCGCGGTGATTGGAGACGATGGCCGGGATTTCGATGTTGAGATTGCCGGTGGCCTGCCGGAACAGCAGGTCGTTCAGGCAATGGCCGAAGCGCGAGACCATCAGGAGCACGCGGGCCGGAGCCGCGGCGTCGATCGCGTCCCAGTCCATGCGGAAGGTGCCGGCGATGCCGTCGAACTCGCGCCGGAATGCGGCCTCGTCGAAGCGCTCGCTGGTCGCGAAGGCGACGCGCATGAAGAAGCGGCCGTCGCGTGGATCGCTGAACTGCGCGCTTTCGAGGATGTTGCAGCCATGGCGGTAAAGCACGCCGCTGACGGCATGGACGATGCCCGGCCGGTCCTCGCAGGACAGCGTCAGGATGCGATCGGGCTTCTGCACCTTGAAGTCCCGCCCGGGGGCGGGAGCATGCGCGGAATGGGCCTCAGTCATGGTCTGGCTTCTCTGCTATGCCTTGCGGTCGAGCGGCGCCGCGAGGCTGGCGCTGACCGGAACTTTGGTGCCGGCGAGGTCGATAGACCAGCTCCGCGCATCGAGCCAGGCCTGGTCGATCGGTTGATCGCCTGAGGCCCAGCCCAGCGCGACGATGCCATCGAGGCTCGCGCCGAACGCGGCCGAGGTGATCTCGCCGACCGGCTTGCCATCCGCGAGGATCGCTTCGCCGCCCCAGGCCATTTGCCCGTTCGGGCGCGGCCCGACAAGAGCGATCAACCGCTTCGCGCGCGGCGCGGCCCTGGCGGCGACGAGCGCCGCGCGGCCGAGGAACTCGCCCTTGCCGAGCTTCACCGCGAAGCCAAGGCCCGCTTCGTAAGGATTCACGTCCGGCGTCAGCTCGCGCCCCCAGGCGCGGAAGCCCTTTTCGATGCGCAGCGAGTCCACGGCGTAGTAGCCGGCATCCACCAGCCCGAGATCGGCCCCGGCTTCATGCAGCGCGTCATAGATCGCGGCGGTGAACTCGACGGGGGCATAGAGCTCGAACCCGTCGCCGAGATAGGAGCGACGGCAGGCCCAGGTCGTGGCATAGCCGATGGTGATCTTGCGGATGGCATTGGCCGGGAAATCCGCGAGTTCGAATGAGGTCGGCGACAGGCGGGCCAGGATCTCGGGCACCCTCGGCCCAGCGAGCGAGAGCACGGCATAGGACGAGGTCACATCCGTCAGCGTCACACCTTCGGGAAGCTGGCGCCTGATCCAGTGGGCGTCGCGCGTCGCCTGGGCGGTGCCGGTAAGCAGGAGATAGGTGTCGGGCGCGATGCGGGCGGCCGTGAGGTCGCTTTCGAACGTACCTCGGGCATTGAGCAAAGCCGTGTAGACGGAGGTGCCGACAGGTACGGCGACATCGTTGGCGGCGAGGCGCTGCAGGGCGGCCTCGGCCTGCGGGCCCTGAAGCAGGAACTTGGCGAAGCTCGACATGTCGACGAGACCCGCCGCCTCGCGGCAGGCGCGATGCTCCGCGGCGACGGTCTCGAACCAGTTCTGGGGCCCGAAGGAATAGCCGATCGTGCGCTCTTCCTCGGTGCGGGCGAAATAGTTGGCGCGCTCCCAGCCCATTTTCGAGCCGAAGACGGCGCCCTTGGCGGCCAGCCGGTCATAGAGCGGCGAGCGCCGGAAGGGGCGGGCGGTGTCGAGCTCGCGGTTCGGCCAGGGCATGGCGTAATGCAGCCCGAGCGTCTCCTTGATGCGGTCCTTCAGCCACGCCGGGTTGTTGTTGAAATCGGCGAAGCGGCGGATATCGACGGGCCAGAGATCGCTCGTCGCCTCACCCTCGACGATCCATTCGGCCAGCGCCCGGCCGGCGCCGCCGGCCGATGCGATGCCCATGGAGTTGAAGCCGGCGCCGACATAGACGCCGGCCACCTCCGGCGCCTCGCCGAGCAGGAAGTTGTTGTCCGGCGTGAAGCTCTCGGGGCCGTTGAGGAAGGTCTTGATCTCGGCGGTCTCCAGCGCCGGCACACGCTGCAGCGCGTTCTCCATCAGGATGCCGAACTGGTCCCAGTCGTCGGGCAGGAGCTGGAATTCGAACGGGTAGGGGATGCCGTCCATGCCCCAGGGCTTCGCATCCGGCTCGAACCCGCCCATGACGAGGCCACCGACCTCCTCCTTGAAGTAGATATAGCCGTCGGGATCGCGCATCACCGGCAGGTCCGGCGAGACGCCCGCGATCTTGCCGGTGACGATGTACATGTGCTCGGCCGAATGCAGCGGCACCGAGACGCCGCACATCTGACCGATCGTACGTGACCACTGGCCGGCGCAGATGACCAGCACTTCGCATTCCACCCGGCCCTGATCGGTCTGCACCGCCTTGACCCGGCCCTTCTCCGTCTCGATGCCAGTGACGCGGATGCCCTCGCGTACGGTGGCGCCGCCGCTGCGTGCGCCGCGCGCCAGGGCCTGCGTGATGTCGGAAGGGTTGGCCTTGCCGTCGCCGGGCAGCCAGACGCCGCCGACGAGATCGTCGGTGCGCATCACCGGCCATTTCTCGCCGGCTTCCTGCGGGCTTAGCTCCTCGATCTCAACGCCCTGCGCGCGCGCCGCCGAGATCGTCCGGCGCAGTTGCGTCATGCGCTCTTCGGTGCGAGCGACCGAGACCGAGCCGCAGCGCTTCCAGCCGGTGGCGAGCCCGGTCTCGTTCTCGAGCGAGGCGTAAAGCTCCGTCGAATAGCGGATCAGGCGGGTCATGCTGGACTGGCTGCGCAATTGCCCGACGAGGCCGGCCGCATGCCAGGTCGTGCCGGAGGAGAGGCGCCCCTGTTCCAGCAGCAGCACGTCGCGCCAGCCGAGCTTGGTCAGGTGATAGGCGACCGAACAGCCGATGATGCCGCCGCCGATGATGACGACACGGGATTGGGTGGGAATGGACATGAGCGCCTCCGCGATGGAAGGCAGCTTAGCGCGCAGAATTCAAAAAACAACAAAAAACCACAAAAACGGTCAATTCATCCGGCGTGAATCCGGACCCCTTGCCCGGCCAGTTTCGCGGCGAGCGGGGCGGGCGGAGCCTGATCGACCAGGAGTCCGGCGCAAGGCCGGTCGCCGCCGATGCGGCTGGGCAGGACGAGCCCGAACTTGCTCTGGTCCGCCATCAGGAAGCCCTGCTCGGCGGCATTCAGAAGGGCTGTCCGGGTCGCGGCGCCGGCGCGGGTATAGTCGGTGAGATGTCCCTCCGGATCGACACCGCCGACGCTGACGAAGGCGAAATCGGCCGAAAGCCGCGCGATGGCCCTGAGCGTCTCCGGGCCGGTGGTCGCATCCTCGTTGCGGTCGAACTCGCCGCCTATCAGGAAGACGCGGGCGCCTCCCAAGCGGCTGACGAGCCGGGCATTCTCCAGCGAGGTCGTATGCACGATCAGGCGCTTGCGGTCGGAGCGTGCCAGCGCGCGCGCCAAAGCCTCGGTCGTCGTGCCGGAATCGAGCAGGATGGTCATGCCGTCGCCGATCAGCGAGACCGCGAGATCGGCGATCGCCTCCTTGCCGGCGCGGTTCACGGTGCGGCGGCTGGCAAAGGAGGCTTCCGAGCGCTCGTTGCGGATGGCGCCGCCATGGACGATGGCGAGCAGGCTCCCGGCCGACAGGGCCTTGAGATCGCGCCTGATCGTCTCGCGCGAGACGTCGAGCGCCTGCGCCAGCTCCTCCACCGTGACAGAGCCCGTCTCATCGAGCTTCGCCAGGATGGCGTGGTGCCGTCGTGCTGCGATGTCGCGCGTCATGGCAGCGGGGCCGCTAGGCGCTGGCCCCGATCCCGCCGATGCAGGTGTATTTCACGTCGAGATAATCCTGCAGGCCGTATTTTGAGCCCTCGGAGCCGAGGCCCGATTCCTTGACGCCGCCAAAGGGCGCGACCTCGGTGGTGACGAGGCCCTCGTTCACGCCGACGATGCCGTATTGCAGCGCTTCCGAGACGCGGAAGGTGCGGCCGAGGTCGCGCGTATAGAAATAGCAGGCGAGCCCATACTCGGTGTCGTTGGCGAACCGGAGCGCCTCCGCCTCGGTCTCGAAGCGGAAGACCGGGGCCACCGGCCCGAAGATCTCCTCGCGCGCGAACTGCATGGCACTGGTCGCGCCCGCGATCACGGTCGGCTCGTAGAAGCTCAGGCCCAGCTCCGAGCGCTTGCCGCCGGTCGCGATGGTGCCGCCCTTGGCCTTGGCGTCGGCGACCATCTCCTCGACCTTGGCGAGCGCCTTCTCGTCAATCAGCGGCCCTTGCGTCACGCCGGCCTCCAGCCCTGAGCCGAGCTTGAGCTTGCGGGTCGCAGCCGCCAGCTTCTCGACGAAGGCGTCGTAGATGCCGGCCTGCGCGTAGAAGCGGTTGGTGCAGACGCATGTCTGGCCGGAATTGCGGAATTTTGCGGCAATCGCGCCCTCGACCGCGCGGTCGAGATCGGCATCGTCGAAGACGATGAAGGGCGCGTTGCCGCCGAGCTCCATCGAGACCTTCTTCACCGTCTCGGCCGCCTGCTTCAGCAGCACCTTGCCGACCGGGGTCGAGCCGGTGAAGGTGATCTTGCGCACGAGCGGGTTGCCGGTGAGCTCGCCGCCGACGATGCGGGCGTCACCCGTCACGACATTGACGACGCCGGCCGGGATGCCGGCCTTCTCGGCGAGGATGCCCCAGGCCAGCGCCGAATAGGGCGTCTGCGACGCGGGCTTGGCGACGACGGTGCAGCCGGCCGCCAGCGCCGGGCCGATCTTGCGGGCCAGCATCGAGGAGGGGAAGTTCCAGGGCGTGATCGCGCCGACCACGCCGAGTGGCTGCTTGGTCACGATGATGCGCCGGTCGGCCCAGGGCGAGGGGATGACGTCGCCATAGACGCGCCGTGCCTCTTCGGCGAACCAGAGCACATAGGCCGCGCTCATGCCGACCTCGCCCTTGGCTTCGGCCAGCGGCTTGCCCTGCTCGCGGGTCAGAAGCTCGGCGAGCGCGTCCTGATGCTTCAGAATTTCGTCGGCGAGCTTGCGCAGCAGCACCGCGCGCTCCTGCGCGGTCTTGGCGGCCCAGGCCGGGAAAGCGGCATGCGCGGCCTCGATCGCGGCGCGCGTCTCCTCGACACCGGCCGAGGGAACTTTACCGATCAGCTTGCCGGTGGCGGGATCGGTGACGTCGATCGTTCCTCCCGATGCCTTGTCCAGCCAGCGCCCGCCGACGAGGATCGCGTCGCGCTTGAAATCGCTCCACTGGGACATGGTTCAGCCTTTCGGAAATGCGGGCAGGCACAGCCTCGCGCCCTCGTGCTGAGCGAGGCGTCTGTCGGCGAGGTGCTTCGGGCGGGATGTCACCGGTCCTTTCTAGTCCGCGGCCGGCGCCCTGTGAACCGCCGCGCGGCAGGTCGGGGCTGCTTTCCGCGCCGGTCTGAAGGCTGCCGTCACGGCTTCCCGCGGAGCGCCGCCTGCTGTTCAATGAGCACGATGATGACGAGCGAAGGCCGGTGGGCATGATTCTGGTCTGTGGCGAGGCGCTGGTCGATCTCTTCGTCGATGCCGGGGAGGGGGCTGTGAGGCCGGCGCGGGTCGTGGCCGGCGGCTCGCCCTTCAATGTTGCGATCGGCCTCGCGCGCCTCGGCATCGAGGCGGCGTTCCTAGGCGGGGTCTCGCGGGACGGCTTCGGCGGCATGCTGACCGACCAGCTGGCGCGCGAAGGGGTCGATTGCCGCTATCTTGCCCGGACGGACCGGCTGACCACGATCTCCGTCGTGTCGACGGGCAAGGACGGCCATCCCGGCTATTCCTTCCACGGCGAGGGTGCGGCCGACCGCTCACTCGTTGCCGCCGACCTGCCGCCTGTCCTGCCCGATGCAATCCGGGCCCTGACCTTCGGCTCCTACACGATGGCGGTGGAGCCGGTGGGCTCCGCCCTTGCCGCGCTTGCCGAGCGGGAGCGCGGCCGGCGCGTGATCAGCGTCGATCCCAATCTCCGCCCTACGGTGATCGGCGACATGGCGGGGTGGCACGGGGCGGCCGAGCGCTTCTACCGCATGGCGACGCTGATCAAGGCTAGCGACGAGGACATCCGGATCGCCTGGGACGGCCAGCTCACCATGGCAGAGGCGGCGGCCTATTGGCTGGACCTTGGCGCGGAGCTCGTCGTCGTCACGCAAGGTGGGCAGGGGGCCACGGCCTATTCCGCGGCCGGCCAGGTTTCGGTGCCCGGCCACAAGGTCGCGGTGCGGGATACGGTGGGGGCGGGCGACACCTTCCATGCCGCGCTGCTGGCGCGCCTCGCCCAGACCGGCCGGCTGGAGCGGGAGGCGATCGCGGCGCTCGACCGGGAGGCTCTGGCCGGGCTGCTCTCCTATGCCACGGCCGCGGCGGCGATCACGGTGACGCGGCGCGGCGCCGATCTCCCGACGGCCGCTGAGGTCGAGGCGGTGCTGCGCTAGCGAGGCGACCGGGCGCGGCGGCTACTTGTCCGGCGGGATCATGGCGGCCTCCAGAAGCGGCATCAGGTCCCAGATTCGGCGGTTGAGCGCATGAAGGTCCTGGATGACGCGCGCGATCGCTTCGAGCCTCTCGTCATCGACGGGCTTGCGGATGCCGAAGCGCAGGTTCCCGCGGTTCTCCTCCACCTTCATGTGCTGGGTATGGGTGATCTCGCCGTCGGCATCGATGACGAAGGTGGCGTGGCTGAGATCGTTGCGCAGCCGCGTCGCGGCCGAGAAGCGCTCGACGATGTCGTTGAGCTCGCCGCGCAGCGCCTTGTCGAGCGGTGCGATCTTGGCGAGGCGCTGCACGAGGTCGAGGCGCGCGCGCGTGGTGTTCAGTGTCGCGAAGACGATGGCGGCGGCGCGCTCATCCGTGCCGAGCAGCAGCATCAGCACGTAGATGAACAGGCTCTCGTCGTTCGACCATGCAAGATTCAGGTCGCCTACCAGGTTCATGAAGGCTAGCCTGCGCTCGGAGGAGCGCCGCGCCGAGACGATGGTCAGCGCGTCGAAATCCGGGCGGGGCGGCAGGACCGAATTTCCCTTCGCGGGCCTGCGCATAAGCACCCCCTATTGCGGCGAGGTTTCGGGTCGGGCGGGGCCGCCATGTTCGAACTGGTCAAGATGCGCAGGGCACGGAGACTGGCTCACGCCACGCTCGAACCGTTCCTGCACAGGGGCTTGGGCGGCAGCGACGGCTTGCAGGCGGGCGACTGGCTTCATCCGCAGATCATCGGCTTCCTTGCGACGCTTGTCACGCTGCTCGCGCAGCGCGCCTGCGGCCCGATGCGCGACCACGCGCTCGCGGCCGTGCAGTCTGACGTTCTCAACGCCGTGACGGGGATCGGCCCCGAACTGATCGGAGAGGAAATCTGCCTGTGGAGCAGCCGCGGCGACCCTGCCTTTGCCGCAGGCGCCGTGGGGGCGGCCACGTTTCTGGAGGCCATGGCAGGCAACATCGAGCCAGAAAGCGGCGAAGCGCCCGATCCGACCTTGGCCCTGCTCTGGGATGAGCATGTCGGACATCTGCTCGCGCGGTCGCAGCGCAGGCTGTAGTTCGTGCTGACCATCCTTTGCGCTGCCGCCTAGCTGCTCACATCCTTCAGCCGCTGGCGTTCCAGCGGCTCCTCGGGCTCGTCGAAAAGGCTCAGCTGCAACTGCTGCTCCCCGATAGACACGGGGCTTCGTGGCGCCGGTTGCGCGGGCTGCGATAGCAGGCGGTTCAACGCGTCGAGAAAGGCAATGTCGCTGCAGGGCGACGCGAGATTGTCGAGAGCGTGGAGGAAACGCTCGTAGCGGGCCCGATAGACCGCTTGCCCCGGCTGGGGTGGGGAGGTCGCCTCCGGCAGGGGCGCCCTGATCTCGATGGGCGGTCGGGCTTCGCGTGGAAAGGGGGTGGCGTGATCCTCGCTGGCGGCCACCCCCGCTGCGATCTTGCCTTTCAGATGCCACGCCGTCCTGACGGAGACGCCGAGGATTTGCCCGAGCTTCTGGGAACTCAGGCGCTGGCGGCTCGATATCAGCAGATAGAGGCCCTGCAGCCAGACATGCAGCGGCACATGACTGTTCTGGAAGATCGTGCCGTGTCGGACGGTGAACGGCTTGCGGCAGGCATAGCATTTCCAGGTGCCGATCGAGCTGCTCAGCCCGCTGAGCCGGCCGACGCGGGATCTTTCCTGGCAATGCGGACAAACCGGGCCATCCCGCCAGACCAGGGCCTCCAGCGAGAGAAAGGCGGCTCGTTCGTCGTGCAGGCGGACGGCATACGGCATAGCCAGCCTCCAGCGCGGAATGGGACGGACCTTGGGTCGCTAAAAGTCAACAATCGGTTAACGCAGGGTAATTATTCAGCACATTGACGGTTATGCCTTGTCATGGCTCTTTATAGCAACGGATTGCCTTCGAGGAAACAAAAATCACCGAAGGTGGCTGAGATTAAGCCCTGAAATCACGAGATTTTTATGACGACGCCCACGCGATATGCGTTGGTTTCGAAGGTTTCGTATTTTGATTTTTCAAAAGTTAATGGAAGTTAACTCATGTATATACCATGAGTTCTATGTCTTTGCTGTTTGTTCCGGTGCTGCGAGTCAGGGCAAAAATAACAAACATGGCCGCTATCGGAATGAATGTTCCACAATCATCAGTGAGGAGGCAGGCCAATGATTTAGAAAAGCGACCATCCGGGCCAACTGCCCGGAAACGGAAGAACACTTCGCCGAAGCGGCGAAGTCGATGCCAAATAACCGGCTTTTCCCTTCAATCGACATCGTTTGTGACGGGACGCGCACCGCAGAAGAGAGGCGCGGAACCGGCAAGCAGCGATGTCTCCTGAACAACAGGAGCGTGTCATGAGTGGTAACGGTGGTGGCAACGGCCACGGCAACGGCAATGGTCACGGCAATGGCAATGGTAACGGCAATGGTCACGGCGGTGGCGGTGGCGGTGGCGGCGGAATGGGCGTCGACACCGATGCCTGGAATGCCAATGTCAACGGCAACCTGAACGCCAACGGCAATCTCAATGCCAACGGCAACCTGAATGCCAACGGCAACTTCAACTATAACGAGGTCGAGACCCACGTTAATACCTGCGTCGATGTAAAGGTGAAGGTCGATGTCGAGGTTCCGGCGTGCGAAACGCCTGCCCCGGCTCCGTACGACCCCGATACGATCGATATCGAATCCATCAGCAACATCAGCAGCTCGATCATCATGCCGGATGTCGTCTGGCAATCGGTCACGACCGGCAACGCGTTCAATCTCGACCAGGTCAACAACCTGACCGACAACGACACGCTGTCGGACCCGGACGTCACCTACAACGCGGGTGGCCTGGCCGATGACTGCTGCTATTCCTGCAGCGCGGATCCGAATTCGGTCGGCGACTTCACCCTGTCCGCCAGCGCGGTCGGTGGCGCTACAACGGCGAGCGGCAACCAGATCCAGGGCGATGACGGCGACTTCGGCGGTGCGGGCGCTGCCTCGTCCGCAGTGTCCATCAACCAGGAAGCCTTCACCCAGTCGATCGTTCAGGGCGCGAACATTCAGTTCAACTCTGTCGATGTGGACATGGTCGCAGGGAACGCGGTCGACGGCCTGTAAGCCTTGACCAGACCAGAGGACCGCGCGGGTTTGCCCCGCGCGGTTTTCGCTCTGGAGTGCTCTCCCCTCATGCGCGCGATGCGCGTGGACTCTTTCCGCCCGGTGCGAGCCGGACGCAGCGGAGGATTGTGCCATGCATGCCGGCGGCTTCACCGAAACCATCTGGCACTTCATCGGGTATCTGCATCTCGCGGATTCCGTGGCGCGCGCCTCCACTCTCTATGAAGGCGATCCGCAACCGCACGCTCCTCCGGAAGCCCACGGTCTCCCGTTCGAACCACTGCGCGGCCTTGCTTTCGATGAGCTCGTCTCGCTGCCAACTGCGGCCTATGAGGCGGCGGCGCCGCGCGCATCCGATAGCCCGGATTACGATTTGTCGCCGGCAGGCTTTGCAGCGGCGGGTCACCTCCCGCCATCTTTCGTGCTCCCTTTGAAGCGCATCCCGTTTGATGGCGACGACCATGGCTTCGCCATGCGCGCCCCGCCGAAGTTCATTACCGTCGAGTACCGGCAGGGCGGGCAGGAGACCCTGCTCCAGATTCGCCAGGTCAATACCCAGAACGATCGCGACCTCACCACCTCGGATGAGATCCGCAATGCCGACGGAAGCCCGGTGATTCCGGAGGAACTCGACCTTGGCAATCACCTGAACTCACTACTCGGGCAGGCGAACGCCGTCGCGCCCGAGGGCATTCCCGATATGATGAGGGCTCTCGATCTCGGGACCGGGGACGCCATCGCGATGATCTGGGATCGCGATGCGGCCTGGGCCGAGACCGGCACTCCCTATTCCGATGGCAGGCCGACCACGACGGCTCCGGAAGGGCGCATCGTCGATGGCGTCGCCGACGCGCCCGATCCCTATGAACCGACTTCGGCAGATTTCGCGCCCTGGCGGCCGGCCGAGCCGGAGGAGGGCGCCGAGGAGCCGGTCGTAACCTCGGTGGAGGCGAATCTGGACATCACCGGCCCGACCGGAGGCGTCGCGACATTGGCCGAGACCGGACTCAACGCGCAGACCAACGCCGCCTTGATATTCGATGTCAATGAGGCCGTCGGCTCGATGATGGTGAGCGGCGACTACTTCTATTCCCGTGGCATCGTCCAGGTGAACGTCCTGGTCGACAACGACCATGTCGACATCGCCGTCGCCGGCGACCTGAACCCGATCGTGAAGACCGCGGGCAACGAGGTCCACAACATCGCCGAGTTCATCACCCATGAATCGACGATCAGCGTTCGCGGCGCGGCGGCCACCTCGCATTGGGTCGTCGACGTCATGCCGGCCGACTTCTACGACGTGAAGACGGTCGTCCAGTTCAACGGGCTCGACGACAACGACCGGGTGGTCCAGGCGGAGGGCGGCACCTATTTTAATCTCGGCACCGGTGAGAACCAGCAGTTCAACCTGGCCAAGGTCTCCGGCATCGACAGCTACGACATCATCATCATCGGCGGCGATTATCACCGCGCGGACTGGATCTACCAGTACAACATCGTACTCGATCCCGATTACGCCAAGCTCTACAGCACGGCCGGTGAAGACAGCGAGACGACCGTCACCACCGGTTTCAACAGCCTGATCAACCAGGCCACGATCGAGAGCTACGACGCCCACGCCTTCAAGCCGATGCTCGATGCGCATCACGAGCTGATCGGGCTTCTCGCCGCCGGTGAGACGATCCTTTTGCCCAATGGCGACTGGCAGCTCTACGGCAGCGCCTCCGGCACCCTCAAGATCCTCTACGTTCCCGGTGACTACTACGACATCAATGTCATCACGCAGGTGAATGTCCTCGTCGATGGCGATCAGGCCATTCAGGCGAGCGCCAATGCGGGGACGGAGCAGGGCGTGGCGGCCGGCGCGAACAGCCTGCTCAACGAAGCCTACATCGTCGATGCCGGCCTGCTCTCGACCTCTAATTATCTCGGCGGCGACGCCTATGAGGAGGCGGTGCTGATCCAGGTGAACATCGTCACCGACAGCGACACCGTAACGATCCACGATACGAGCACGCTGGTGCCGGAACTCGTCGCCTTCGCCGAGCACGCGGCACAGGAGCCGGAGCCCGACTGTCTGCCCGCGCCGACGGTCGATCACCAGCAGGACCACCTGACATCGAACATCATGGTTTGAGGCGCAAAAAACCAGGACGGGGACGGGGCATGAGCGAGAAAAGCGAAGCATTGCAGCCAGCTCAATCCCCGCAGGCGGGGCCCCCGCCGGTTCGCGTAATGGGCCTGCCGCCGGCGATCGGGCTGGCCAATATCCGGCCGGACGACACGGCCAACAGCAACAGCCGCATCGCTCAAGCCCCGGCTGAGCCTGCCGGGCCGCCGCAGGACGGCACGCCCCGCGCCGACGCACGCGGCGACGGCCAGCCGGCGCCCGAGCCTGTCATCCTGCGCCCGAAGCCCGACACCGAGCCGCCCAAGACGGCCCATGACGGAGACCGCGGCGGCAAGGGTGGCGGCGGTGGAGGCGGCGGTGGCGGGGGAGGCTCGGGCCGCGGTACGCCGATCGAGCAGCGCCTCGGCGACCGGGACTTCAAGCAGGTGCTCGGCCAGGGCCTGTCGGGCGCGCGCCGCAATCTGGCGATCGTGGCGGTGTTCTCGGTG
This sequence comes from Allobosea sp. MMO-172, assembly GCF_037147855.1. Lineage (NCBI taxonomy): Bacteria > Pseudomonadati > Pseudomonadota > Alphaproteobacteria > Hyphomicrobiales > Alloboseaceae > Allobosea > Allobosea sp. MMO-172. The sequence goes on from NZ_JBBCUM010000009.1 coordinate 77,658, forward strand.
GTGGTGAACACGTTGGTGCTCGCCGTGCCGATCTATCTCTTCCAGATGTCGGACCGCGTGCTGACCAGCCGGAGCCTCGACACGCTCGTGATGCTGTCGCTGATCGTCATGGTCGCGATCGGCGCCCATGTCCTGCTCGACATGGTGCGCCGCTTCATGCTGATGCGGGTGGCGGTCGATGTCGAAAGCCGGCTCGGTGGCCCGGTGCTCGCGGCCGCGGCCAAGGCGGCCCAGACCGGCTCCAACCGCGAGTTCCAGACCCTGGCCGATCTCCAGCAGATCCGCAGCTTCCTCACCGGCCCGGTGATCCTGACGATGCTCGATGCGCCGACGGCGCCGATCTACCTGCTGGCGGTCTATCTGATCCACCCGCATCTCGGCTATATCGTCACGGTCTCGGCGATCATTCTCTTCGTCGTCGCCTATTTCAATCAGCAGTTCACCGCCGTGCCCTTCGCGCGCTCCAGCGCTTTCACCACGCGCGCGAACCTGCAGTCGGAGGCGATGTCCCGCAACGCGCAGGTGATCAATGCCATGGGCATGATCCCCGAGGGCGTGCTGATGTGGGGGCGCGAGACGGCGGAATCCCTGAAAGCGCAGGTCAGCGCGCAGGATCGCAACATCCTGATGACCGGCATCTCCAAGTTCTTCCGCCTGGGCACGCAGGTCGCGATGCTCGGCTGGGGCGCGATGCTCTCGCTGGAGGGTCAATTGACCGGCGGCATGGTCATCGCCTCCTCGGTCGTCGCCGGCCGTGCTCTGGCACCGATGGAGGGCACGATCGAGGGCTGGCGCAGCTTCATCCATGCGCGCGCCGCCTTCCAGCGCGTGAAGGCGCTGCTGCAGGCCTCGCCGCTCAATCTCGACCGATTGAAGCTGCCGAGCCCGAAGGGCCGCCTCGATGTCGAGCGGATCCTCTACGTGCCGCCGCCGAACAAGAAGGTCATCCTGAACGGCATCAGCTTCAGCCTCGAGCCCGGCGACTCGCTCGCCATCGTCGGCGCCTCCGGTTGCGGGAAGTCGACGCTCGCCCGCATGCTCGTCGGCTCGATCTCGCCGACGGCCGGCACGGTGCGCCTCGACAAGATGGAGCAGCGCAACTGGGATCCACGCCAGTTCGGCGAGAATGTCGGCTATCTCCCGCAGGACGTGCAGCTCTTTCCGGCCTCGATCAAGGCCAACATTGCCCGGATGCGTGAGGACGCTTCCGATGCCGATGTCTTCGAGGCCGCCGAGATTGCCGATATCCATGAGATGATCGCCCAGTTCACCCATGGCTACGAGACGCAGATCGGCATCGACGGCGCGCCGCTCTCCGGCGGACAGAAGCAGCGGCTCGGCCTCGCGCGGGCGTTCTACGGCAACCCGCGGCTGGTCGTGCTCGACGAGCCGAATTCCAATCTCGACGTGCTCGGCGAAGCCGCTCTCGCCCGTGCCTTCGCCCGCGCGAAGGACCGCGGCATGACCGTGATCGCCGTCACGCAGCGACCGGCCCTGCTGCGCAGCGTCGACAAGATCATGATGATCAAGGACGGCGCGGTGCAGGCCATCGGCGCCCGTGACGAGATCCTGCCGATGATCGTCGGCCAGCGCAGCATCGATGGCGGCGCGCCGCGGCCGCAATGACGTGAGTGAGGGGAGTGGGGTTCATGAGCGTTCAGCCAATGTCGCAACCCTGGTACGCCGATGTGCCGCGCAGTACGCGCTCGGCGATGATCGGTGGCGCCGTCATCGTGGCGGTGACCGTGATGGGCTTCGGAGTTTGGGGTAACACCGCGCCAATCGCCGGCGCGGTGATCGCCACCGGCGTCTTCGTCACCACCGGCCAGAACAAGACGATCCAGCACCTGGAAGGTGGCGTGATCCGCGAGATTCTCGTCCGCGAGGGCGATGTCGTCGTGCCCGGCCAGCCGCTGGTGAAGCTGGACGACACCTCGGCCCGCGCCGAATTGCGGCGCCATGAGCTCAAGCTTTACCGCCTCGAGATGATCGAGAGCCGGCTCAGGGCCGAAGTGACCGGTCTGGATGACTTCAATGCCCCGCCGCATCTCCTCGACAAGCGTGGCGATCCCGACATCGCCGTCCTGTTCGCTTCCCAGCGCACCGCCTTCAAGGCGCGGCAGAACAACATGGCCAGCGAGATCGCCGCCCATCAGAAGAGCATCGACGCGCTGGAGGAGAAGGTCGCTGGCAGCAAGGTGCAGCTTGCGGGCGTCGAGCGGCAATCGCAATTGCTGAAGGAGGAGCTGGAAGGCAAGCAGGCCCTGCTGCAGCGCGGTTATATCCGCAAGCCGGAGGTGCTCTCGCTCCAGCGCCTTGCCGCCAACCTGACCGGCGAGGCCGGCCGCATCAGCGGTGATATCGGCGATTCCCGCGAACGGATCGCCCGCTCGGTCGAGCAGATCGACGGCGTGCGCAAGAACGCGCAGAAGATCGCCTCGGAGCAGCTCCAGGAGATCAGCGCCGATCTCAACGACGTCCGCGAGCGCATCCATACCGTCAAGGGCGTGCTCGACCGCTCGAACATCACCGCCCCGGTCAAGGGCACGGTCGTGAAGCTGCGCTACCACACCTCCGGTGGCGTCATCGAGGCCGGCAAGAACATCATGGAGATCGTCTCGCTGCAGGATGAGCTCATCATCGAGGCGCGCGTGCGCCCGCAGGACATCGACAAGATCAAGCACAGCCAGCTCGCCAGCGTGCGTCTCACCGCGCTCAACCAGCGCATCACGCCGATGGCCACAGGCAAGGTCATCTACATCTCGGCCGATGCTCTGCCCGACGAGAAGCAGCGCTCCTATCCCGCAGTGCCGGATCTCTACGTCGTCCGCGCCCGGCTCGACCCTGAGAGCGTTGCGAGCATCCCGGATTTCCAGCCGACGCCGGGAATGCCGGCCGATGTCTACATCAAGACGACCGAGCGCACCTTCTTCGAGTATCTGATGCAGCCGTTGAAGGACAGCATGGCCCGGGCCTTCCGCGAGACCTGAGAGCTTCGCCGTCGATCGGCGGGATCGCCCTTCGCCGGTCGTGACGACGGTTTCCCTGGTGCGCCGCGCCAGGGAAACTGTGCGTGTTTCCGCCATGCGCCCCGCAGGCCGGCAAAGGCGGCCGCAGAACGCGGCGCAAATTGAGGCAGGCAGCCTCGCTTCCCAACACGATCGGAATGGCCAGGCGGGCCGAAGTGAGGCTTCTGCTCAAAAAGGCGACATATCTCCGGGCTGGAAATATTATGCCTAATAATTGCTCATGAACGGATAGGTTGCGGCCACGCGTGCGCCATTCGGGCGGTGCGGAGAACGTCTGACGAAACCGCGTGGAATCGGCGGTTTCCCTAGAGAAAAGCAGCCTTTCCGCTGTTGGCACATCGCTTGCGTTGGATTGTTCATGGGCCGCACGGCCCGCCGGTGTCGAGGGGACGCCGTCAACAACAGTCCTTCGGGAGATGGCCGTGAACAGCAACCGTCGCGAATTTCTCGGCACCGCTCTGGCTGGTGCCGCTTTCCTCGGATCGTCCTACCTGCCGGCGGCGGCGCAGCAGGACACCATCAAGGTCGGCATCCTTCACTCGCTCTCGGGCACCATGGCGATCTCCGAGACGACGTTGAAGGACGTCATGCTCATGCTCATCGAGGAGCAGAACAAGAAGGGCGGCCTGCTCGGCAAGAAGCTTGAGGCCGTCGTCGTCGATCCCGCCTCGAACTGGCCGCTTTTCGCCGAGAAGGCGCGCGAGCTGATCACCAAGGACAAGGTCGCGGCCACTTTCGGCTGCTGGACCTCGGTGTCGCGCAAGTCGGTGCTGCCGGTCTTCAAGGAGCTCAACAACATCCTGTTCTACCCCGTCCAGTACGAGGGCGAGGAGAGCGAGCGCAACGTCTTCTACACCGGCGCCGCGCCGAACCAGCAGGCGATCCCCGCCGTCGACTACCTCGCCAAGGAAGAGAAGGTCGAGCGCTGGGTTCTGGCCGGCACGGACTATGTCTATCCGCGCACCACCAACAAGATCCTCGAGGCGTACCTGAAGTCCAAGGGCGTGAAGCCCGAGGATATCATGATCAACTACACGCCCTTCGGCCATTCCGACTGGCAGACCATCGTCTCCGACATAAAGAAGTTCGGCTCGGCCGGCAAGAAGACCGCCGTGGTCTCGACCATCAACGGCGACGCCAACGTGCCGTTCTACAAGGAGCTCGGCAACCAGGGCATCAAGGCGACCGACATCCCGGTCGTGGCCTTCTCGGTGGGCGAGGAGGAACTCGCCGGCATCGACACCAAGCCGCTCGTCGGCCATCTCGCCGCCTGGAATTACTTCCAGTCGATCAAGACCCCGGAGAACGAGGCCTTCATCAAGCAGTGGCAGGCCTTCACCAAGAACCCGAAGCGCGTCACCAACGACCCGATGGAAGCCCATGTCGTCGGCTTCAACATGTGGGTGAAGGCGGTCGAGAAGGTGAAGTCGACCGATCCCGACAAGGTCATCGACGCGCTGCCCGGCATCGAGGCGCCGAACCTCACCGGCGGCATCTCGAAGATGCTCCCGAACCACCACATCACCAAGCCGGTCTTTATCGGCGAGATCAAGGATGATGGCCAGTTCGACGTGGTCTGGAAGACCTCGGGCCTCGTCCCGGGCGACGCCTGGTCGAAGGAGCTCGACGGCTCCAAGGACCTCATCGGCGACTGGACCGAGAAGAAATGCGGCAATTTCAACGTCAAGACCGGCAAGTGCGGCGGCGTCTGAGATCATGAGGGGGAAGGGCGGCACGGGAAAAATCCCGGCCGCCCTCCATTCGCCGCCCAGCGGCAAGGCTTTTCCAGGCAATCACCAGCCGACATGCGAACCGGATCGATGCCGATCTTACACCGCCTGAAGCACGCATTCGTCATCCTCGTCGCGCTGGTCGCGGCTTCGGTCGCGTCGATCGCGCAGACCGCCGACGAGGCCTTCACGCGGCTGGCGGCAGATAGCTATTCCGACACCTCCCGCGCCATCGAAATCCTGGTTTCAACCGCTCATCCCAATGCGGCGCTGATCGTCGAGGCCCTCAGTGATGGGCGTCTGCTTGCCGGCCCCGGCGGCGTCGCCGTGAAGACGGCGGCCGGCGGCTTCGTCGACGCGAAGACGGGCGCAGCGCTCGCAGCCGCTCCCGCCGACGTGAAGCCCGTCCGCCTCAACAACGCCGTGCGCCGTGCGGTCCAGGCCGCGCTCGGCGGCCTCGGTCTGCTCAATCCCGATCCGGGCAAGCGCGCGGCTGCGGCCGAGGCCGTGTTCAAGTCCCGCGATGCCGGCCTGCTGCCGATCGTCGAGGCGGCGATCGGCAAGGAAACCAATCCCCGCGCGCTCGCAGCCCTGCGTCAGGCCCAGGCCGCGATCTTGATCGCCAGGCCCGACACGCAGCCCCTGGACCGGTTCGCGGCGATCGAGGTTCTGCGCGAGCGGGCCGATCAGGATGCGCTGGCGACTTTGCGCGCGCTGCCGGGCGATGTGACGCCGGCCCTCAAGGAGGCACAGGCCAAGGCGATCACTGCTATCGAAGGCCGGTTGAAGCTCTGGGCTGCCGCTCAGAACCTCTGGTACGGGCTCTCGCTCGGCTCGGTTCTGCTGCTCGCCGCCATCGGGCTCGCCATCACCTTCGGCGTGATGGGCGTGATCAACATGGCCCATGGCGAGATGGTCATGCTCGGCGCCTACACGACCTTCGTAGTGCAGGAGCTGATCCGCACGAATGCGCCCTGGCTGTTCGACTGGTCTCTGGCGATCGCGCTGCCGGCTGCCTTCATCGTCGCCGGTGCCGTGGGCATCGCCATCGAGCGCGGCGTCATCCGCTTCCTTTACGGCCGCCCGCTGGAGACGCTGCTCGCGACCTGGGGCATCAGCCTCATCCTGCAGCAGGCGGTGCGCACCGCCTTCGGCCCGACCAATCGCGAGGTCGGCGCACCCTCCTTCATGTCGGGCGCTTTTGAACTCGGTGGTTTAGCGATCACCTATAACCGACTCTGGATCATCGTCTTTGCTGCCCTGGTCTTCGCCGCGCTGCTCGCCATCCTGAAGCTCACGCCGATGGGCCTGCAGATGCGCGCCGTCACCCAGAACCGGCGCATGGCCTCCGCCATGGGCATCCGCACCGGCCGCATCGACGCACTGACCTTCGGGCTGGGCTCGGGCGTCGCGGGCCTCGCCGGCGTCGCGCTCTCGCAGATCGACAATGTCAGCCCCAATCTCGGCCAGAGCTACATCATCGACTCGTTCATGGTCGTGGTCTTCGGCGGTGTCGGCAATCTCTGGGGCACGCTGGTCGGCGCCATGACGCTCGGCGTCGCCAACAAGCTGCTCGAACCCTATGCAGGCGCCGTGCTCGGCAAGATCGCGCTGCTCGTCTGCATCATCCTCTTCATCCAGAAGCGCCCGCGCGGTCTGTTCGCGCTCAAGGGCCGGGCGGTGGAAGCATGATCACCCGCTTCCTCCTGCAGAACATGGACCGGCGCGGCGGCATCTTCCTGGCGATCCTGCTGGGCCTTGCCGTGCTGGTGCCGCTCTCGAACCTGTTCCTGCCGGCATCCTCGCCTTTCCATGTCCCGACCTCGACCATGTCGCTCTGGGGCAAATATCTCTGCTATGCGCTGCTGGCGGTCTCGCTCGATCTCGTCTGGGGTTATTGCGGCATCCTGAGCCTCGGCCACGGCGCCTTCTTCGCGCTCGGCGGCTATGCCATGGGCCTCTACCTGATGCGCCAGATCGGCTCGCGCAGCGTCTACGGCAATCCGATCCTGCCGGATTTCATGGTCTTCCTGAACTGGCAGGAACTGCCCTGGTACTGGTGGGGCTTCTCCTCCTTTCCCTTCGCCATGCTGATGGTGCTGGCGGTTCCGGGCCTGCTCGCCTTCGTCTTCGGCTGGTTCGCCTTCCGCTCGCGCGTTACCGGCGTCTATCTCTCGATCATCACGCAGGCGCTGACCTATGCGCTGCTGCTCGCCTTCTTCCGCAATGACATGGGCTTCGGCGGCAATAACGGCCTGACCGATTTCAAGGACATCCTCGGCTTCAACATCCAGGCGCAAGCGACTCGCGCTGCTCTGTTTTCCATGACCTGCGTCATGCTGGCGGCGGGCTTCCTGATCGCGCGCGGCATCGTCGTCTCGAAGCTCGGCAAGGTCGTGATCGCGATCCGTGACGCGGAATCCCGCACGCGTTTCCTCGGTTACCGGGTCGATCGCTTCAAGCTCTTCGTTTTCACCGTCTCGGCCTGCATGGCGGGCGTGGCCGGCGCGCTCTACGTTCCGCAGGTCGGCATCATCAATCCCAGCGAATTCGCCCCGGCCAATTCGATCGAGACCGTGATCTGGGTCGCGGTCGGCGGGCGCGGCACGCTGGTCGGCGCGGCCCTGGGCGCGGTCGTGGTCAACTGGGCCAAGACGCTGTTCACCTCCGGCTTCATGGCGCCGTACTGGCTCTTCGCGCTCGGCGGCCTCTTCGTCGTCGTCACGCTCTTCCTGCCCAAGGGCATCCTCGGCACCGCCGAGGCCCTGTGGGCGCGGCGCCGCAAGCCCGATAGCGCCCCGGCCGCCGAGCCGGCTCCGGCGGAGTGACGGTGATGAACGCTCCCGTGCCCGGCGCCCTGACCTCCTCGCTGCTCTATCTCGACGGCGTCAGCGTCACCTTCGACGGCTTCAAGGCGATCCGTGGACTGTCCCTAACCATCGAACCGGGAGAGATGCGCGCCATCATCGGCCCCAACGGCGCCGGCAAGACCACGATGATGGACATCATCACCGGCAAGACCAAGCCCGATGTCGGCACGGTCATGTTTGGCGGCACGGTCGACCTGACCAGGCTCGACGAGGCCGCGATCGCCAATCTCGGCATCGGCCGCAAGTTCCAGAAGCCAACCGTCTTCGACAGCCACACGATCGAGGACAACATCCTGCTGGCATTGAAATCGAAGCGCACGGTCGGTCGGACGCTGTTCTGGAAAACCGAGGCGCCGCAGCAGAAGCGCATCGACGACATCCTCGGCATCATCCGCCTTGCCGACAGGCGCGACCGGCTCGCCGGCTCGCTCTCTCATGGCCAGAAGCAGTGGCTGGAGATCGGCATGCTGCTGGCCCAGGACCCCAAGCTCCTGCTTGTCGACGAGCCCGCCGCCGGCATGACCGATGGCGAGACGGCGCAGACGGCGGTGCTGCTCAAGGAGATCGCGAGGGATCACTCCGTCATCGTCGTCGAGCACGACATGGGCTTCATCCGCGAACTCGGCGTGAAGGTCACGGTGCTGCACGAGGGCTCGGTTCTGGCCGAAGGCCCGCTCGACCATGTCAGCGCCAACGAGCGCGTCGTCGAAGTCTATCTGGGGCGGTGAGGGATGATCGTGACACTCGCCTTGCTCCTCCTCCGCCGTCATCCCGGACAAGCCACGCAGAGGCGCCGATCCGGGATCCATTCCGGAGCGCTGCCGGTGAAGGTTCCGGCATGGATCCCGGGTCTGCGCTTCGCTCCGCCCGGGATGACCCGTGCTTTTTCCTGCGAGGTCAGGGTGGAGGCGACACGATGCTGACCGTCGACGCCATCAACCTGCATTACGGCGCCGCCCAGGCACTGCGTCGTGTCTCCGTGACCGCCGAGACCGGCAAGGTCACTTGTGTGATGGGCCGCAACGGCGTCGGCAAGACCTCGCTGATGCGCGCCATCGTCGGCCATCAGCCGATCTCCGGGGGACATATCCGCCTCGACGGAGAGGATATCTCGGCGCTGCGCAGCGAGGATCGCGCGCGGGCCGGCGTCGCTTATGTGCCGCAGGGGCGGGAAATCTTTCCGCTGCTGACGGTGAAGGAGAATCTGGAGACCGGCTTCGCGCCGCTGAAGCGCCGAGAGCGCTTCGTCCCGGATGAACTCTTCGACCTGTTCCCCGTGCTGAAGACCATGCTGGGCCGGCGCGGCGGAGACCTCTCGGGTGGCCAGCAGCAGCAACTCGCGATCGCGCGGGCGCTGGTCACCCGACCCAGGCTGCTGGTGCTGGACGAGCCGACGGAGGGCATCCAGCCTTCGATCATCAAGGATATCGGCCGTGCCATCGACTACCTTCGCCAGAAGGGCGGCATGGCGATCGTGCTGGTCGAGCAGTACTTCGACTTCGCCCGCGACCTCGCCGACACGATGTTCGTGATGGATCGCGGCGAGGTCGTGCTGTCCGGCCCGATGAGCGAGCTCGATGGCGCTCAGGTGCAGCGCCTGATCCAGGTCTAGGGGCTCTGCGGCGCGCTTCAGCCGAACTTGCGTCCGGCGACGAAGGAGCCCATGCGCCAGCCGAGCTTCTCCTCGATGCGCCGGGCCGCGGCCTTCACCGCCTCGACGAAATTCGCATGTTCCTCATTCACCCGGAATTCGGGCAGCACGATCGAGACCGTGATCGGGCAGGCGCCGGCCTCATCCAGCACCGGCGCGGCGATGCAGGCGACCGCGTAATCCGATTCTCCGGCCTGGATCGACACGCCCGTCGTCAGCGCGTCGCGCGACTGCGCGAGCAGGGTGGCGGGGTCGGTGACGGCACGGCCTGTTGGCGAGGCCTTGGCGCTCTTGCGGAAGAGGGCGGCCCGCTCGGCCTCGTCGAGGCCTGCGACCAGCAGGCGGCCGGAAGCCGTCCAGTTCAAGGGCACGCGCGTGCCGACGCGCGAGGTGATGACGAAATGGCCCGGCCCCTCGGCCATGGCCTCGACCACCATCATGCCGCCATCCCGGCCGCAGATCTGCACGGTCTCGCCGACTTCGCGCGAGAGCACATGCATTTCATGCGTCGCGACATTGATGACCTGGAGGTCGCGCGCATAGGCGAGGCCGTAATGATAGAGCCTTGGTCCCAGCCAGACGCCGCCATCGCCGGCGCGGGCCAGCAGGCTCTTGTCGAGCAGGTCCTCGACGATGGCATAGACGGTCGAGAGCGGCGCGCCGATGGCGCGGGCGATCTCATAGGCGGTCAGCGCCCGCCCTTCCTGCTGGAGATGATCGAGGATCTGCACGGCGCGGTCGATGCCGCTGACGCGCGAGCGCCGCGGCCCGGCCGGTTCCGGTGCGCTTTCGCCATCCTGCGTCGTCGGGGCCTTGCTCATGACTGCGCTTTCATACCTCCCGCTCGCCAAGTCAACGCCAGGAGAGGCCATGGCTGTGCCGCACCAGCCGGCGCGGACGCGGCACATAGCGACTGGCGGTAATCGCTTCAGCGCCGATCACGGCATGGCGCGGCTCGAAAAGCCGGGTCAGCTGCGAGACGTCGCCATTGGAATCGGTTGCTTCAAGATCGCTGTCGATCAGGTCGAAGATCGTGAAATCGGCGCGCTGGCCGACGGTCAATCGGCCCGTCATGTCGAGCTTGATCACCGAGGCCGGAGCGTGGGTCACCGCCTGGATGATGGCGTCGAAGGGCATGCCGACTGACAGCAGTTTCGACATCGTCGTGGCGAGATCCCAGACCGGGAAGTTCATGCAGCGATTGTGCAGGTCGGTCGAGATCGAGAACGGCATCAGCCCGCGCTGGATCGCGGCCTCCGCCACCTTGAACGAGAAGGAGGCGCCGCCATGGCCGATATCGAGGCGCACGCCCTCGGCCGCGCAGCGCTCGGCCAGCTTGAACAGGTCTTCGTCCTCGAGGATGCTCGACCCTGCCTTGCCGTTGAAGCAATGGGTGACGACGTCGCCCGGCCCGAGAATCTCGAGAACCTCGTCATAGAGCGCAGGCGGCTCGCCAACATGCACCATCATCGGCAGCTTCAGGATCTTGGCGATCTTCTTACCGAGCTTGACCGGCGTCACGCCCCAGGAGCCGGTGATGACATGGCTCGCCCGCACCTTGAGCCCGACGATATGCTCGCTGTTCTCGGCATAGCATTCGATGATGCGATCGAGGTCGATATCCTTGATATCGCCAGCTCCGGCACGCGGTTGCAGGCGACGAGCCCGATCGAGCCGAGATTGAGGAAGGCCTTGATCCGCTCGCGCGCCGGCTCGATGACATATTCGCGGAAGCCGTGGAAATTCGCTTCGCCGGCCGATCCCGCATCGACCATGGTGGTAACGCCGCGCTCGGCCCCGCAATCGCTCGGCCGCAGCGAGATGTCGGTGCCTCCATGCCAGACATGGACGTGGAGATCGACCCAGCCCGGCGAGACGAAGGCGCCCTTGCCGTCGACGCGCTCGGCATCGGCCGGCGCCGCCAGCCCTGCACCGATCGCCGCGATCTTGCCGTCGCCTCCGACCAGGATGTCGGTCGCTGTGGTCGGGATGGCCGGCCCGAAGGCGACCGGCTTCACATTGGCGATGAGCAGCGGCTGCCGCGTGTCGGTCGTCATGTCAGAGATCCTTCCGCAGGCGCGGATCGAGCAGGTCGCGCAGGCCGTCGCCCACCATCTGCAGGGAGAGAACGGCGAGCACGATGGCGAGCCCCGGGAAATAGGTCATCCAGTCGGCCTGGCCGATATATTGCCGCCCGGCCGAGATCATCGTGCCCCAGGTCGGGATATCCGGGCTGACGCCGAGCCCGAGGAAGGAGAGGCCGGCCTCGGCCAGCATGGCGCTGGCGAAGATGAAGGTCGCCTGCACGGTGATCGGCGAGACGATGTTGGGCAGGACATGCCGGACCATGATCCGCAGGGTCGGATTGCCGAAGGCGCGGGCCGCCTCGACATAGGGCAGTTCGCGGATCACCAGCGTCGCGGCCCGCACGATGCGCGCGAGGCGCGGCGCGTAGACGATCGAGAGCGCAATGATCACCGTCATCAGCGAGGGGCCGAGCGCGGCGACCAGCGCGATCGCGAGCAGGATGTCGGGGAAGGCCATCATCGCGTCGATCAGGCGCGCGATCGGCGTGTCCAGCCGCTTGAAGAAGCCGGCGAGCAGGCCGAGCGTCACGCCGATCAGCGAGGACAGCACGACGACGGCGGCGCCGACCGAAAGCGACAGCCGGCCTGCATAGAGCATGCGCGAGAAGATATCCCGCCCGAATTCGTCGGTGCCGAACCAGAAGATTCCGGAAGGCGGCTTCAGCCGGTTGACGATCGAGAGCTTGCCCGGCGGATAGGGCGCGAGCAGCGGCGCCAGTGCAGCCAGCAGCACGAAGGCGATCAGGATTGCGAGGCCGATCGCCACCATGCGGCGCTTCAGCAGGTGCTTCAGGAAGGTCCGGCCGCGGTTCGGCGCCGGTGCGTCGGGGGCGAGATCGGTCATCAGTAGCGCACCCTCGGATCGACCAGCAGGTAGAGCATGTCGATCGCGAAATTGATCAGGACGTAGAGGCCGGCGATGACGAGCAGGGCACCCTGGATGACGGGATAGTCGCGCCTGAGGACGGCCGAGACCACGAGATTGCCGACGCCGGGCAGGCCGAACACGGTCTCGGTCACCACCGCGCCGGAGATCAGCACGGCGGCGGTGAGGCCGAGCACGGTCAGGATCGGGATCAGCGCGTTCTTCAGCGCATGGGTCAGGACGACCTTCTGCTCGCCCAGCCCCTTGGCGCGGGCGGTGCGGATATAGTCGTCGCCGAGCACGTCGAGCATCGAGGCGCGGGTGAAGCGCATGATCAGCGCCGAGGAGACGAGCCCGAGCGCCACCGCCGGCAGGATCAGATGCCTGATGCGCTCGAGCAGGCTGGTATCGGGCCCGCCATAGCCGGAGACCGGCAGGATGCCCCAGCGCACGGCGAATATCTGCATCAGGATGAGGCCGAGCCAGAAGCCGGGGATGCTGGCGCCGAGCATGGCGAGCGTCGTCGCCGCCTGATCGAGGAAGGAACCGCGCCGATAGGCGGCATAGATGCCGACCGGCAGGGCGATGGTGCTCGCGATCGCCAGCGAGAGCAGCGTCAGGAAGAAGGTCGGCTCCGCCCGCTCCATCAGCGCCGAGGTCACCGGCATGTTCAGGAAGATCGACTGGCCGAGATCGCCGCGCAGCAACTGCCCGACATAGATCACGTATTGCGACAGGATCGAGCGGTCGAGCCCGAGCCTTGTGCGCAGGTCGGCGACGTCCTGCGCCGTCGCATCGGGGCCGAGCATCACCGCGGCGGGGTCGCCCGGCGTGACGCGCACGATCACGAAGACGATCGTGACGACGAGCAGCATGACCGCGATCATGCCGGATAGGCGTTGAAGGATGTAGCCGACCATGACCTGACCGTCTCGTTGCCCGCCGTCCGGCCACGATCACGCGGCCGGATGGCGAGGGGGATCACTTCTTGAGGGTGACGTTCCAGAAATACGGCCAGGGCGCCGGCACGACGCCGTCGAGCTTGGCGGATTTCGCCGAGAGAGCGTTGAAGTCGCCGATCTTGATGAAGGGAACTTCGTTGTAGATCGTCTTCTGCACATTGGCCCAGAGCGCGGCGCGCTTGGCCGGGTCGGCTTCGGAGGTGAAGGCATCGACGGCGGCCTTGCGGGCAGGCGTATCCCACCAGCCGGGCGAGCTGGTCGAGAGCGAGCCGATCAACGCCGGCTCCGGCAGGAACGGGCTATGGGTGATGTAGATCTCCCAGAGCGCCTTGTCGGTGCGCCGCTGGGTCAGCGTCGCCCAGTCGACCACCTGCAGGTCGACGGTGAAGCCGGCGAGCTTGAGATACTCGGCCGCAACCTGCGCCATCTTGTAGTGGAATTCGTATTGGCGGCTGGTCAGGATGCGGATCGGTTCGCCCTTGTAGCCGGCAGCCTTCGCCGCGGCCTTCGCCTTGTCGGCATCGCCGAGATTGTAGTTCCCGGCGACGCCGGCATCCGTGTTCCAGACATAGCCGGGCGGATAGATATTGCCGTCGAGCGCGTAGAACTCCTTGGTTCCGAACGCCGCCGCCAGCATGTCTTCCATGTTGAGCGCCGTGCGGATCGCCTTGCGGACGGCGAGGTTCTTGGCCGCACCCTCGGCGGTGTTCATGACGAAGACCGGGTAGCCGAAGGGCTTCAGCACGACGGGCTGCGAGGCCGCGCCCTTCAGCCGGTCGAAGGATTCGACAGGGATCGCATCGACATAGGAATATTGGCCGGAGACGGCCGACTCGACGCGGGTATTGGCATCGGGGACCGGCACGAAGCGGACCTCGTCGAGCAGCGGGCGCCGTGCCCCGCCATAGCCGTCGGCCGCGCCCTCGCGCGGCTTGTAGCCGGTGAAGCGGGCGAGCTGGATATACTGGTCGGCCTTGCGCTCCTTCAGCATGTAGGGGCCGGTCCCGATGAACTCCTTCATCGGCTCGTCCTGCTTCTTCGCGGGGACGATGATCGCCGCGGAATTGTTGAAGGCGAGCAGCGAAAGCAGCGGCGCGTAGGGCTCCTTCAGCGTGATCACGACCGAAGCCGGGCCTGCCGCCTCGACGCTCTCGATGAAGCCCGCCGCCTGCTTGCCGCGCGAGGCGAGCTTCATCCAGCGCTTCAGCGAGGCGACCGCGTCCTCCGCGGTGAGGTCGGAGCCGTCATGGAACTTCACGCCTGATCGCAGCGCGATCGTGTACTTCTTGCCGTCCGCACTGACCGTGGGCAGCGCGTCGGCGAGCAGTGGCGTCACCTTCCAGCTCTTGTCGAAGGTGTAGAGCGTCTCGAAGATGTGCTGGGTGATCGTCCCGACGAGGTCCGCGGTCGAGACCATCGGGTCCAGGGTCGGCGGCTCGCCGACGGTCGCGACGGTCGCGATGCCGCCCGCCTCCTGGGCGGTGGCGAGGGACGGGGCGGTGAGCAGGCTGCAGGCGAGGAGGCATCCGAGCAGGCGTTTCATGGTCCCTCACATTCTTTTATTATGTAGTATTGTGCTCAATAACAGAATATCGGCGCGCGGCGGTTGTCAACGCGCGCCTGTCCCTCAATCCGGCCATTTCGCCAGCGAGGCGGCGCGCCGGTTGCGGCGTTCGATCAGCGGGCTCGCGATGATCGTGTTGCTGCGCCGCGCGGTCTCCAGCTCGGCGACGATCCGCTCGGCGACGATTTCCTCCTGGTCAGGGTGCAGGTTGCAGGGGTCGAGGTAGAAATGGCCGTGCTCGACCTCGTGGTCGCGCACGATCACCGGCGGCGTGCCGCGCGCCAGTGCGTCGGCGAGGTCCCAGGCCGTGATATGCGCCTGCTCGGGATCGACCGAGAGCTTCATTCGGTCGAGCGGGTTATTCGTCGGGTCGGGCTCGATGACGGCGGTCACACCGGGGCGGTCGGCAAAGCGGGCAAGCCAGAGATCGAGCGCGCGCTGCTCGCGCGCCCGGATGCCGGCATGGTCGCGCTTCTCCCAGGCCTCTAGCGCTGCCATCGTGCCGAGCACGCTTTCCTTGCCGACCTTCATGCCGCGGCCGATGCCGCCATTCTGGATGAAAGTGGCCCGGACGAGCGCCTTGCGACCGGCGACGATGCCGCCGGTCGGGCCACCGAGGAACTTGTGCGATGAGTACAGCACGATATCGGCGCCGGCGGCGAGGAAGCTGCGCAGGTCGTATTCGGAGGCCGCGTCGACGATGACCGGCACGCCGCGCTCGTGGCAGATCGCCGCGAACTCGTCGAGCGGGAGCAGTCCGTACTGCACCGTATGGTGCGAGACGACATAAAGGGCCGCCGCCGTATGCTCGGAGATCGCCCCTGCGAGCTGATAGGCGCGGGCGCTGGTGGCCTGCCCGACGACGATCGGCGTTGCCCCCGCGAGCCGGATCGCCTGGTCGACAGGCGCGCCATAGCCGACCATGTGGCCCATCATCACGACGACCTCGTCCTTGAGGCCGCTGGCATCCGGCAACTGCTCGACGGCGTAGAGATCGTCGCCGGTCATGGCGCCCGCGATCGCGAGCGTGATCCCGGCCGAGCAGGAGGCCGTGACGAAGCCGGCCTCGCTGCCGCAGAGCCGCGCGATCACGGCACTGGCCTTGCGCTGGAGATCGTCGATCTCGACGAATTGCGGCAGGATCGCCGTCATCGCCGCAACCGCTTCGGGCACCACGATCGAGGCGCCGAGCGCCGTCATCGTCCCCGAGACGTTGATGACGGGGCGCAGGCCCAGCGACGGACGGATATCGGAAGCAGACATGGCATTCTCCTGGGCGGCAGGCGGCGGGGCGTTGGCCCCGGTCATGAAATGGCGACGATCGCCTCGATCTCGACGGTAATCTGTCTGGGCAGCGAGCCGAAGCCGACCGCCGAACGGGCATGCTTTCCGGCCTCGCCGAACACGGCGACGAAGAGGTCGGAGCAGCCATTGATGACGGCCGGGTGGTCGCTGAAATCGGGCTCGGCATTGACCATGCCGAGCAGCTTGACGACGCGGCGCACGCGGCCGAGATCGCCCAGCGCCTCATGCAGCACGGCAAGCAGGTTGAGACCGGTCAAACGGGCATGGTCATAGGCCTCGGCGACGCTGACATCACGGCCGACCTTGCCGGTATGGAGCCGGCCATCCTCATGCGTCGGCCCCTGGCCGGAGAGGTAGATCAGGCCGCCTTCCTGAACATGGGTGGCGAAATTGCCGATCGGCCGGGGCAGCTCGGGCAGCGCAAGGCCGAGCTTGGCCAGCCGCCGGTAGGGCGCCGTGTCGGGAAAGGTGGAAAGCACTGCGTTCATGCTGTCCTCACGCCGGATTGGGGCGGAAGCCGACGAAGCGCGACAGGAAGGAGCGCAGCCGCTCGTGCGGCTGCTCGCCGAAGACCTTCGCGGGCGGGGCGTCGATCACGATCCGGCCCTGATCGGTGAAGACGACGCGGTCCGCCACCTCCTGCGCGAAGGCCATCTCATGCGTGACGAGGATCATGGTGCGCCCCTCGGCGGCGAGTTCCTGCACCACGGCGAGGACCTCGCCCACGAGCTCGGGATCGAGCGCGGAGGTGATCTCGTCGAGCAGCAGCACCTTCGGCTCCATCGCCACGGCCCTTGCGATGCCGACGCGCTGCTGCTGGCCGCCCGACATCTGCGAGGGCAGGGCATCGACCTTGGCCGCGAGCCCGACGCGCGCCAGCCATTTCTCGGCGATGGCCCGCGCTTCGGCCTTGGAGCGCCCGCGCGATTTCATCAGGCCGAGCATGATGTTCTGCGCGGCGGTGAGATGCGGGAACAGGTTGAACTGCTGGAACACCATCGCGGCATCGACGCGGATCGCGGCGAGTTCGCGGTCGCCGCGGCGCTTGCGGCTCCCGGTGCCGTCGCGATAGCCGACCTCGGTCCCGTCGATCCGGATCGAGCCGCCGTCATATTCTTCGAGAAAGTTGATGCAGCGCAGCAGCGTGGTCTTGCCGCTGCCGGAGGGGCCGATGATGGCGACGACCTCGCCCTTGCCGACGCGGAGGTCGACGCCCTTCAGCACCTGATTGGCGCCGAAGGACTTGGTCAGGCCCTCGATCGCGATCACCGGTGTCGTGGCGGAAGCACGGGCATCCGTCTCGGCCATGGATGCCTCCTTTCAGACGAAGCGCTTCTCGAGCCGGCGGCTGAGCGCCGAGAGCGGGAAGTTGATGGCGAAATACATCAGCGCGCCGATGAGATAGAGCGGCAGCGCCACATGGGTGCGCCCGATCACCTGCTGCAGCGACAGCATCAGATCGACGATCCCCAGCAGCGAGACCAGCGAGGAACCCTTCACCGTGTCGACGACGCTGTTGACGAAGGGCGGCAGGAAACGGCGCGCGGCCTGCGGCGCCAGCACATGCACGAAGCGGTCGAACAGGCTGAGTCCGATCGCCTTGGCGGCCTCGGTCTGGCCGGTCGGTATCGACTGGAACGAGCCGCGCGTGATCTCGATGATCTGCGCCGATTTGAAGGCCGTCAGCGCGACGATCGCGGCGAGCAGGCTCGGCAGGTTCACCTTGATCGCGGGCAACCCGTAATAGACGAAATAGAGCAGGACGAGGATCGGCACGCCGCGCACGAAATCGGCATAGAGCCGGATCGGCGCGCGTGCCCAGAGCGGCCCGAAGGCGAGCACGCAGCCGAGCGGCAGTCCGACGATTAGCGAGAGCACGATCACGCAGGCCGAGACCAGAAGGGTCGTCAGCAGGCCGTCGACGAGGAAGGGCAGGGTCTGGATCAGCGTCGCCATGCCGTCACCTTGCGATCGCGTAGCGCCGCTCGGCCAGGCGCAGCAGCAGCAGGATGGCGTAGCTCGTGATCAGATAGATCGGCGTCGCCAGCAGATAGACCTCGACGGTGCGGAAGGTCTGCGTCTCGATCCAGCGCATGCCATAGGCGAGCTCGGGCACGGCAATGGCCGAGGCGATCGAGGTGTCCTTGAACAGCGAGACATAGGTGTTGGAGAGCGAGGGCAGGGCGATGCGCATCGCGGTCGGCAGGCGCACATGCCAGAGCACCTTCATCGGGGTGAGCCCGATCGATTTGCCGGCCTCGATCAACCCGCGCGGCACGGCCTCCAGTCCGGCTCGCATCACCTCGACGAGATAGGCGCCGGAATAGATCGAGAGCGTCGCGACGAAGGAGGTCACCGCGTCATATTGCAGGTCGATGGCGCTGGGGATGCCGTAGAAGACCAGATAGACCAGCAGCAGCAGCGGCACGTTGCGGACGAATTCGACATAGGCTGCGATCAGCGGGCGCGCCCATTTCGGGCCGTCGAGGCTGATAAGAGCCAGCACGAGGCCGATCGCCATGCCGATCGCGATGCTCGCCGCCGCCAGTTCGAGGCTGAGCAGCAGCCCCTCGAACAGCTTGCCGGCATAGCGCCAGACGATCGCGAAGTTGAAGTGATAGTTCGCCATGGTCCCGAGGACTTGAGCATCGGCCCGAAAAGTGGAGCGCGGTTTTCGGTAAAGCCGATGCAGGATCAAAGAGTTAGAGTATCGGGCTGAAGCCTGATGCTCTAACCGGGCATCGGGGAAGAAGGGCGCGAGGTGCGCGCCCTTCCTTGTGCGAAGCGTGGGACGGTCAGAAGCGCGGCAGGCCGGGCTGGCGCTGCGGCGGCTCGGCGCCGAAATAGTCCTTCACCGCCGCGTCGTAGAGTTCGTTCTGGTGGCCGAAGATCGCGATGTCGAAGGTG
The DNA here is from genome assembly GCF_037147855.1 of Allobosea sp. MMO-172. Lineage (NCBI taxonomy): Bacteria > Pseudomonadati > Pseudomonadota > Alphaproteobacteria > Hyphomicrobiales > Alloboseaceae > Allobosea > Allobosea sp. MMO-172. The sequence goes on from NZ_JBBCUM010000009.1 coordinate 96,628, forward strand.
GTGTTGACGAAGCGCACCCAGTCGGGATCGCCCTGCTTCATGCCGGCGCCGTAGAGCATCGTGTTCCAGGACTTGCCGGCATCGGCATATTTGTCGGGATGGCGCTTGGCGAGCCACCAGACGGTCGAGAGATCGACCGCGGCCGCGTCCGCCCGCTTGGAATCGAGCGCTAGGATGACGTTGGCCTGGCTGTCGAGCTGCATTACGGTGGCCTGCGGCAGCACCTTCTTCACCGAGGCCTCGGCATCGACATTCTGCAGGATCGAGACGCGGGCCGAGGAGCCGGCCTTGAGCAGCGCGTCGAAGCTCTTCTTGTCGCTGTCCGGCCGGGTCAGGAGCGCGATGCCCTCGACATAGTAGGGGCGCGAGAACGCGATGAGCTGGGCGCGCGCCGGGGACATGGTCATGAACTGGATGACGATGTCGACTTTGCCGGTATTGATGTTGGGGATGCGCTGGGCCGCGTCCTGCCGGACGAACTCGACCTTGCTCGCGTCGTCGAACAGCCCCTTGGCCAGGATGCGGCCCATGGTGATGTCCATGCCGACGAGCTGGCCCTTCTCGTCCTCGAAATGCCAGGGCGCGTTGGTGGAACCCGTACCGACGATCAGCTTGCCGCGGTCCAGCACCGTCCGCAGCAGGCTGTTCGGCGCCGATTGCGCCGCGGCCTCGCGGGCCGTGCTCGCGGCTGCGGCCAATGCGAGGCCGCCGACCAGTCCACCCTTCAGCAGAAGCCTTTTGCCTTCATCCGCTTCGCTCATTGGCGATACCCCTCTTTGCAAGATTAATCCATAATTGCAGAATATATCTTGTAGTAAGGGATGCTAGTGAGGCTTTCGTCGGGAAGTCAAGCGCCTGCGCGAAGCAGCCCCGGTTGAGCCACATGAGGGAGGCGGTTCGGCGGTGCCGAGGCGCTCGCGGGCTGTCACGATTGGTATATACCATTGTGATCTTCGCGAGCCGTCAAGATCAGGTTCGTCCGGCGATCCAACGGGCAGCCGCGCAGAGATGGCGAGCGATCAGAACAGGTGCGCAGCCGTGCTTTTGCGGTGCAGCGCGAGGCTGCGCGGCGCCAAGCGCAATCGCCGGCAGCTGCATCTCGAAGAAAGCTGCCCTTTGGTCAGTGCGGCGGCATTGTGATCCGGGGAAGCATTGACAATCTGGTATACACCAAATCATTCTGCCCTCTCGGCCGTGCAGGCCGCCATAAAATTGAGAGGGGTATTCGATGCAGCCGATCTCTCGCCGCTCTGTGCTCGCCGCCGGTGCAGCCCTGCCTCTCCTGCGCCTGCGGGCCCATGCTCAAGCCGGGGGCAAAATCCTCCGCTTCGGCCTGTCGAGTTTCCCGCCCAGCCTCCAGCCCTGGCTCCACACCGGCACGGCGGCGCTGACGGTGAAGCTCCTGATCTTCCGCGGCCTGACCGGCTTCGACGAGAAGGGCGAGGTCAGGCCGGAACTCGCCGAATCCTGGGAGCGCGAGGGCGAGACCACCTGGGTCTTCAAGCTGCGTCAGGCCACCTTCCAGAACGGCAAGCAGGTCACGGCCGAGGACGTGAAATGGACGCTGGAGCAGGTTGCCGCGCCCAATTCGACTGCCTTCATGAAGGCCGAGTTCGGCGGCGTCGAACGCATCGAGACGCCCGATGCCCGCACCGTCCGCATCGTCATGAAGCAGCCGACGGTCACGCTGCCGATCTGGCTCGCCAGCCCGCATATGCCGATCATCGCCAAGGATTCGATCGAGGGGCGGGCGGGGCTCGGCGTCGGGGCCGGCCCCTTCGTCCTGAAGGGGCAGGAGCGCGGCGCCTCGATCGAGGTCGTGAAATTCGACAAGTACTACAAGCCCGGCCTGCCGAAGCTCGATGGCATCAAGCTCGTCGCCTATGCCGATGAGAACCTGCGCGTCGCCGCGCTCCAGGCCGGCGATATCGACCTGATCGAATATGTGCCCTGGCAGTCCATGGGCACGATCGAGAAGGATTCCCGCCTGCGGCTCGTCGCGGTCGATGGCCCCTTCATGGGCCTGAACTTCAATGGCGGTGCCGGGCCGTTCAAGGACGCGCGCCTGCGCCAGGCGGTGGCCCATGCCATCCGTCGCGAGGACATCGTGCAGGCCGCCTTCTTCGGCCGGGGCAGCAAGCTCGAGGGCATCCCGATCCCGTCGAGCAGCCCGTATTTCGACAAGGGCCGTTCGCAGTTCTGGAACTACGACCCTGCCAAGGCGAAGAAGCTGATGGCCGAGGCCGGCGTGCCGAACGGCTTCGCCTGCACGCTGCTCTCGACCGCGCAATATGGCATGCACAAATCGACGGCCGAGGTGGTGCAGGCCAATCTCGCCGAGATCGGCATACAGGCGACACTGAACCTGCCGGACTGGGCCGCGCGCGTCGACCTCGCCGGCAAGGGCCGCTACGACTTCATGGTGCAGGGCACGACGGCCGACAATAACGACCCCGACGGCCTCGCGCCGCTGCTCGACGGCGATCTGCCCGCCAACATGGCGCGCAGCTGGCAGATTCCGACGCCCGAGATCCATGCGCTCTTCGCCAAGGGCCGCGCCGAGTTCGACCCGGCCAAGCGCAAGGCGATCTATGCCGAGCTGGAGAAGCACGCGCTGGAACAGGCGCCGCTCGTCGGCCTCGCCTGGCGCTCGCAGGGCTACGCGATGGTCACGGGCCTCAGCGGTTTCAAATGCTATCCGGGCGGAACGAACTTCTTCTCCGCCTATTCGCTGGACGAGGCGGCGCTGGCCTGAGCGGCGTAGGGTCTGAACCCGGCCGGCCCGCTTCTCGGAAGAGAGGCGGGCCGTTCGTGTCTCGGCTCACCCCGCGCGTGTCGTCCGCTCCAGTCGCGAAAAGCGCTCCAGCCGGAAGGGTTTCGGATCGATCATCGGCGTGCGGCCGCTGACGAGATCGGCGATTAGGCGTCCGGCGCCGGGGCCGATGCCGAAGCCATGGCCCGAGAAGCCGGTGGCGAGGAAGAAGCCAGGCAGGCGCGGCACTTCGCCGATGATCGGCACCGCGTCGGGCGTGGCATCGATCAGTCCGCCCCAGCTCTCCTTGATCCTGAGATTGGCGAAGGCGGGGAAGGCGGCGATCAGGTTGCGCTTGGCCTCTTCCAGGATGGGCGCGGACGGCTTGGGGTCGAGGATGCGCGTCTGCTCGAAAGGCGTCTCCTCGTCGAGCGACCAGTTGATCTTCCGGCGCGCCTCCTCGATGAAGCGTTCGCCGATCCTGAGCCGCAATTCATGGCGCTGCCGGGCGAAGGACGGCAGGAAATCGAACAACAGCCGGAAGCTGTCCGGCACGATCTCGGCCACGCTCGCCCCGCGATGGGCGATGGTGTAGCCGCCATCCTGCCGCTTGCGGAAGGCGAAGTCGGAAGCGCCGACGGCATGGGGCGGCGGCCCGTCGAGAGGCTCCGTCCGGAACACCGAGCCCAGCACCTTGAGCGCCGGCAGGTCGATGCCGAGATTGCCGAGGAACAATCGCGACCAGGCGCCGCCCGCCAGAACGATGCGCTGGCAGGCGATCCGGCCGCGCTCGGTCACGACGGCGCTGACACGCCCGCCGGCCGTCTCGATGCCGCGCACCGCGCAGCGCGTCAGAACGGTGCCGCCATGGCGGCGCAGCGCTCGCGCCATGGCTGGCACGGCCTTTTGCGGCTCGGCGCGGGCATCGCTCGGCGTGAACATCGCCCCTGCGAAGGCGCGTTTGCCGCCGGGGATGACGGCGTCGATCTCGCGCGTGCTCAGCAAGCGCGAGTCGAGCTGGTAGGTCTTGGCGTGTTCGAGCCAGGCCTCGTGCTCGGCGAGCTTGGCCGGGGTATCGGCGACATAGACGATGCCGGAGCGGGTGAAGCCGGTATCGCCGCCGACGAGTCGGTCCATGTCTTCCCAGAGCCGCATGCTTTCGAGCCCGAGCGGGATCTCGCCGGGGTCGCGTCCCATGACGCGGACCCAGCCCCAGTTGCGCCCGGACTGCTCGTGCCCGACCTCGCCCTTCTCGCAGACCGTGACCGAAATGCCCTCGCGCGCCAGGAAGAGCGCGGTCGTGATGCCGATGATGCCGCCGCCGATGACGACGACATCGCTGGAAGCGGGCAGGGATGCGTCCGGCTCGATGGTTTCGATGGTGATGCCCATCAGGGAGGCTCCGGCGGCGGAAGAGGGAGGAGGAAGGCTGGCTACACCGCTCAACCGCGGGCAGGGGGCGTCGAGCTGCGGAAGACGACGTGATGGGGGTGGTTGACCGAGCGCATGTATTCGACCGGCCGGCCCTCGCCGTCGCGCGCCACGATCCGCAGCACCAATGTCGGCGAGCCCGGCGCCAGCGCGAGCAGTTGCGCTTCCCGCTCCGTCGCCGTGCCGACGCTGATCTCGCGGTCGCGGATGCTGATCTCGATGCCGTAGCGCTGCCGCAGCAACTCGTAGAGCGACTGGCCGGAGGTGAGATCCTCCGCCGACAGGCCGGGCACGCTGCCGGCCGGCAGATAGCTCGTCTCGATGCAGAAGGCCTCGTCATTCACGCTGCGCAGGCGCCGCGCCATGATCAGCGTGCTGCCCGGCGCCAGTTCGAGGCGTTGGGCGATGCTCTCGCTCGCCCCTTCCTCGCCGAAATGCAGGAGCTTGCTGCCGGGCTCGCCGCCGGCATTGCGGATGATGCGGGCGATGCCCAGCGAAGCCGATGCATCGATCGGCCGCGAAACCTGGACCAGCGGGACGCGCGTGCCGCTGGTGCCGTTGCGCTCCAGCACATTGCGCTCGACCAGCCGGTCGATCGCCTTGCGCACGGTCATGCGGTTGATGCCGAGTGCGTCGGCCAGCGTCCGCTCGGAGGGAATCCGGTCGCCCGGCCCGTAATCCGGCCCGCCGATGAGGTCGAGCAGGTAATCCTGCACCTCGACATAGATCGGTTTGACGCCCTTCAGCGGGTTCGACATGCCTTGCGTCCCGGCCTCCATGCCTTTCGACGTGCGCAGCTGTCGGAATCCGAGGCGCGGCGCCTTCTTCGTCTTTAAGGCGAAACGGTCGCGGAGCGCTACTGGTCGGGAGGGGCGTTTGGGCGGCATGGAACAGGCTTGACAGTGATTGGTATATGGAATTGGTGTATACCAATTCTCGCGCCCCATTGAAAGCCCGTCCGGGAGCCTTCCATGTCCATTGCCTTCGACCGTGACGCCGTCCTGTCCGGCCTGGAGCCGACGCGCGCCGCGCTGCCGAAAGCCTATGCGCTGGGGCAGGAGCTGGCCCCCCGGATCGACCGCGTCTATCTCGTCGCCTGCGGTTCGGCGAACCGTGCGATGCTCGGCATCCAGTACTGGCTGGAGCGCTATTCGCCGGGCATCGAGGTGCGCCGCTATTTCCCGGCCGAGTTCATGGCGATCGACCCGCCGCGCCTTAACGAGCGGACGCTGGTCCTGCTGGCCTCGAAATCCGGCACGACGCCCGAGACGGTCGCCGCCGCGCATGTCCTCAAGGACAAGCCCTGCCAGATCGTCGCCTTCAGCCAGTATGGCGAGAAGCCGCTGGCACAGGCGGTGCCGCGCCATTTCCTCGTCGGCGACACCAGCGAATCCTTCGCGGCCATGTTCATGCTGATGCAGGCGTTGATCGGCGGCCTGATGGTGGCCAAGGAAGGCTGGCCGCTCGGCGAAAAGCTTCTCGCGTCGCTCGACGCTCTCCCGGTGGCGATGTGCGATGCGGCCGAGCAGAACGAGGCCCGCGCCGCTGCCGATGCCGCGGCCTATGCGGGTGATGATCGCATCTACCATGTCGCCTCGGGGCCGGGCTTCACCACGGCCTATGTCTTCGGCGTCTGCATCCTCATGGAGATGCTCTGGCTGCACAGCTACCCGATCGAGGCCGCCGAGTTCTTCCACGGCCCCTTCGAGATCGTCGACAAGCAGACGCCGATGATCCTGATTACCGGCGAGGACCCGAGCCGGCCCCTGATGGAGCGCGTCGTCACGTTCTGCGACACCTATGCCGGGCGGGTGATGAACTACGATTCCCGCGCCTTCGCGATGAAGGGTATCGACCCGGCGATCCGCCCGATCGTTGCGCCTTACGTGCTGCAGGCGGCGCTGAAGCGATTCTCGGCGCATCTCTCCGTGCTGCGCAACCAGCCCCTGACGACCCGCCGCTACATGTGGAAGGTGGCTTATTGAGGTGCCTGTGACCCCCTCCAGCCCTCATCCTGAGGAGCCGCGTCAGCGGCGTCTCGAAGGATGCTCCAGATGGCTCCGAAGCCTCCTGGAACATCCTTCGAGACGCGCCTGCGGCGCTCCTCAGGATGAGGGCTTGGTGTCCGCGATTGCGATGGGGAGCGACGCCTGATGAAGCACCGCCTGCTCGGCCTCGGTGACAACACGGTCGACACCTATGTCGATCGCGGCCTCCAGTTCCCGGGCGGCAATGCGGTCAATGTCGCGGTGCAGGCGAGGCGGCTCGGAGCGGAAACCGGCTATCTCGGCTGCCTCGGCTCGGACGAGGCCGGCAGGCTTCTGAGCGACGCGTTGAGGCAAGAGGGCGTCGATACTGCGCGCTGCCGCATCAGGTCCGGCCCGAATGCCCGCGCCTTCATCGGCCATGACGGGCAGGACCGGCGCTTCCTGCGCTCCGAGCGGGGCGTGCGTGGCGAATGGGGCGCCTTCGAAGCTGCCGACCGCGCCTATATCGCAGGCTTCGATCTCGTCCATTCCAGCATCTACAGCGAACTTGGCGACGCCTTGCCGGTCGTACGCGGTGCGGCCCGGCGCCTGTCCTACGACTTCTCCGAGCGCTGGACCGACGAGAATCTCGCCGCGACACTGTCGGCGGTCGATATCGCCTTCCTGTCGCACCCTTCCGCTTCGGACGAGGACTGCCTCGCCCTGCTGGAGCGCTGCGCTGGCTGGGGGGCAGGCGTGGTCGTGGCGACGCGCGGCGCTAAGGGCGCCCTCGCGCTCGCCTCTGGGCGCTTGCACGAGCAGGCGGCCGTTCCTGCATCGGTGGTGGATACGCTCGGCGCCGGTGACGGTTTCATAGCGGCTTGCCTGCTCGCCATACTCGACGGAGCCGGCATTGCGGCGGCGCTGGCAGCGGGAGCCAAACAGGCGGCGCAGGTCTGCGGCTATCAGGGTGGTTTCGGCCACGGCGTGGCATGGGCACCGGCCGAGGTCGCCATACCGTAAGGGAGGAAGACAGAGATGGCGTGGCGGATCGGGATCGATTCCGGGGGCACATTCACCGATGTCTGCCTTTTCGACGACGCGACCGGCATGGTCGCTGTCTGGAAGGTGCCCTCGACGCCCGACGATCCCTCCCGCGCCATCGCGCGCGGCACGCAGGAAGGCGTCGAGCGCGTCGGCGCCAGCCCCGCCGAGATCGCCTATTTCGGCCATGGCACGACGGTCGGCACCAATGCCCTGATCCAGCATCGCGGCGTCAGGACCGGGCTTATCACCACGGAAGGGTTCCGCGACCTGATCGAGATCGGCCGGCAGAAGCGGCCGGACCTCTACGATCTTCAGGCCGACAAGGCGCCGCCGCTCGTCACGCGCGACCTGCGCTTCGGCGTCGCCGAGCGCGTCCGCCATGATGGCACGGTCGAAACGCCGCTCGACGAAGGCGCCGTGCGGCAGGCGGCGCGGGGGCTGAAGGCGGAGGGCGTCAAGGCGGTCGCGATCGGCTTCCTCTACGGCTTCGTCCGGCCGGAGCACGAGGAAGCGGCCAAGCGCATCGTCACCGAGGAATTTCCCGAAGCCTTCATCTGCGCCTCGCATGAAGTCGCGCCCGAGTTCCGCGAGTACGAGCGCATCTCGACCACAGTCGTGAACGCCTATCTCGGCCCGGTCATGCAGGGCTATATCCGCCGCCTCGCCGACCGATTGAAGGAACTCGGCCTCAAGGCGACGCCGCATCTGACGCAGTCCAATGGCGGCGTCATCGGCTTCGACATGGCGGCGCGCCTGCCGGTGCGGACGGTGCTCTCCGGTCCCTCGACCGGTGTCGTCGCGGCGCAGGCGATCGGCGCCATGATCGGCATGCCGAACCTCATCACCTTCGACATGGGCGGCACCTCCTCGGACGTCGCCCTGCTCAGCGATGGCGAGGCCAAGCTTGCCTCCGAGGCCAATGTCCATGGCTATCCGATCAAGGCGCCGATGCTCGACATCCATACGGTCGGCGCCGGCGGCGGCTCGCTCGCGGCGATCGATTCCGGCGGTTTGCTCAAGGTCGGGCCGCGCTCGGCCGGCGCCGATCCAGGCCCGGTCTGCTACGGGCGCGGCGCGACCGAGCCCGCGGTCACCGATGCCAATGTCGTGCTCCAGACCCTGAATCCGACGCATCTGCTCGGCGGGCGCATGCCGATCGACCAGTCATTGTCGAAACAGGCGATTGGCAGGCTGGCCGGGCAACTCGGCTTCGACCTGATGGCGACGGCGCAAGGCATCATCTCCGTCGTCACCGCCAATATGGCCAAGGCGATCCGCGTCATCAGCGTCCAACGCGGCCATGATCCGCGCGACTATGCGCTGGTCGCCTTCGGTGGGGCCGGGCCGCTGCATGCGGCAAGGCTCGCGCGCGAACTCGACATGAAGCGCATCGTGGTTCCGCGCAATCCCGGCATCGGTTGCGCGCTCGGCCTCCTGCTCACCGACCTGCGCGCCAATTTCGCCACCACGCGACTGGCAACGCTCTCCGATGCGCTCGTCCCGGACATGGCGGAGATCTTCGTCGCCCTTCAGGAGCAGGCGGATCATTGGTTCGCGGAAGAGGGCGTCGCCTCGGCCGATCGCCGCCTGAAGCGCACCGCCGACCTGCGCTATCACGGCCAGAACTACGAGCTCGCCATCGACGTGCCGGATGGGCCGATCACGCCCGCGACGATCACGGCGCTGGCCGAGGGCTTCGCCGCCGCCCACAAGCGCCTCTACGGCTTCGTCGCGGAAGGCGAGCCGGTCCAGCTCGTGACCTATCGCGTCGAGGCGGTCGGCCTCGTGCCGAAGGCGGCTTTCCGGCCGGAGCCCGATGCCGGGCCGGACGCCTCCCACGCCGTCATCGGCAGCCGCGAGGTCTGGTTCCCCGAGGCCGGCGGCTTCGTCGCCTGTCCGATCTACGATCGCGACAAGCTCAAATCCGGCAATCGCTTCGCCGGCCCGGCCATCGTCGAGCAGATGGATTCGACCACCGTTCTGCTGCCGGGCATGACCGCGACTGTCGAGCCCTATCTCAACCTGATCCTGGAGATGCCGTGATGACCGCGTTCGCATCCGTCAGCGTCGACCCGATCACCGTCGAGGTCATCGGCTCCTCTTTCGCCTCCATCGCCGAGGAGATGGGCGAGGCCCTGGTCAAGGCGAGCTATTCGACCAATATCAAGGAGCGCCGCGACTGCTCGACCGCGCTGTTCGATGTCGAGGGCCAGACGCTCTGCCAGGCCGAGCATATCCCGATGCATCTCGGCTCCTTCATCGGCATCATCCCGCATATCCTGAAGCGCCACGCTGTCGCTGATATGAAGCCGGGCGACGTCTTCATCGGCAATGACGCCTATGAAGGCGGCGGCACGCATCTACCGGATATCGTCCTGGCCGAGCCGGTCTTCCACGAGGGTGTGATGATCGCCTGGGCGGTCAACACGGCGCATCATTCCGATTTCGCCGATCGCGGCCATGCCCATATCTACCAGGAGGGCCTGCGCATCCCGCCGATCCGTCTCTATGACGGCGGCGTGCTGATGAAGGACGTGCAGGAGCTGATCCTGCTCAACTGCCAGGTGCCGCGCGAGCGGTTGTCCGACCTGCGCGCCCAGATGGCGGCGAACCGCCTCGGCGTCGAACGGCTGCGCGCGCTCTGCGACAAATACGGCCGCGACACGGTGCTCGCTGCCGGCAAGGCCTTGCAGGACTATGCCGAGCGCAAGATGCGCGCCGGCATCGCCTCGATTCCCGACGGGACCTATCGCTTCTCGGATTCGTTCGATAACCCCGAGATCGACGAGGCGTTGACCTTCTCGGTCGCGATCACCGTCGCGGGCGAGGAGATGCGGCTGGCCTTCGACTCGCCGCCGCAGATGCGCGCCGGCTTCAACATGGTCTACACCGCGCTGCTCTCGACCGTGTATTACGCGGTCAAGACCGTGGCCGATCCGACCATCCCGCCGAATGCGGGGCTCGCCCGGCCGCTCACCGTCACGGCGACTGAAGGCACGGTGCTGAACTGCGTTCACCCGGCCGCCGTCAACGGGCGCATCGCCGCCTGCCAGCGCGTGGTCGACCTGATCCATGGCGCGCTCGCGCAGGCCGTGCCGGATCGGGTGATCGCCGCCTGTTCGGGCGCGGTCGCTTCCGCGACCTTCGCCGGCGAGCAACCCGGCAGCGGCGAGCTCTGGGTCTATCTGGAGACGATCGGCGGCGGCTCCGGCGCCCGCACGAACAAGGACGGCCTCCACGGCGTCCATGTCCACATGACCAACACCTCGAACCTGCCGGTCGAGGCGCTGGAGCTCGAATACCCGCTGACCTTGCTGCGTTACGAGCTGGTTGACGGCTCCGGCGGCGACGGCCGGCAGCGCGGCGGCATGGGCCTGCGCCGCGTCTACCGGGCGGAGGCGCCGTGCCGGCTCAATGTCGACAATTCGCGCCTGACCTCGCGGCCCTGGGGCCTTGCCGGTGGCGGTGAGGGGCAGGGCGGCTCCTTCGCCTTCAGCGATGGCGTCGTGCCCTTCTTCAAGGGCGATGGCGCGCTGGAGAAGGGCCAGATCGTCGAAATCATCACGCCCGGAGCAGGGGGCTACGGCCCGGCTTCTGAGCGCAGCGCCGAGGCGCGGGCGCGCGACAAGGCCGAGCAGAGAGGGTGAAGAAGCACTAAGGCGCGCTTAGACGCAAACGCTTGTCATTCCGGGGCTTCGCAAAGCGAAGAACCCGGAACCCACGACCGGGTGAGCCGCCTGCAATCGGGTCTTGGATGTCCTGCCCAGTCGTGGGTTCCGGGTTCGCGCCTGCAGCGCGCCCCGGAATGACAACGGTAGTGCCCCTTAACCCGCCAGCCACAGCAGCGCATGCGGCGACAGCCTGAGCGTCGCCCCGCTGCCGACCTCGAACAAGCCGCTGCCGGACTGGAAGGGCACGTCCACTGCCACTTCCGTCGTCCCGATCCGCACGCCGTAGCGCACGCTCGCGCCGAGGAACTCGCGATTGGCGACGGTGCAGGGCAGGGCGAGCATCTCGTCTCCGGCCGGGCCCGCATCACCGAGGCTGGCATGCTGCGGCCGGAAGACCAGCTTGGCGCCCTCCGGCACCTCAGCTTCGGCTGGAACCGGCACCCGCGTCCCGCCCTCGATCTCGAAGACTCGGGTCCCGCCGCTGCCGGTCAGCTTCCCGCCGACGATATTGGCGGTGCCGAGGAATCCGGCCACGAACAGGTTCGCCGGCCGCTCGTAGAGCTCCATCGGCGTGCCGACCTGCTGGACGATGCCGTCGTTCATTACGGCGATGCGGTCGCAGATCGTGTTCGCTTCTTCCTGATCATGGGTCACGAAGATCGTGGTCAGGCCGAGGCGCTGCTGCAGGTCGCGCAGTTCCCGACGCACCTGCACGCGCATCTTGGCGTCGAGATTGGAGAGCGGCTCGTCGAGCAGTAGAACCTTGGGCTCGACCGCGACGGTGCGTGCCACCGCGACGCGCTGCTGCTGGCCGCCCGAGAGCTGCGAGGGCCGCCGCTCGGCAAGATGGGCGAGGCCGACGAGGCCTAAGGCCGCCTCGACGCGCCGCTCGACCTCGGCGCGCTTCACGCCGCGCTCCTCCAGCCCGAAGGCGACGTTGCGGCGCACCGTCATATGCGGCCAGAGCGCATAGGACTGGAAGACCATGCCGACATCGCGTTTCCAGGGCGGCAGGTCGGTGATCGGCTTGCCGCCGATTCGGACTTCGCCGGTATCGGCATGGTTGAAGCCGGCGATCAGGCGCAGCAGCGTGGTCTTGCCGCAGCCGGAGGGGCCGAGGAAGGCGAAGAACTCGCCCGGCTTGATCGCCAGATTGACGTTCTTGAGCACATGGTTGGTGCCGTAGGACAGGTTGACGCCTTCGATATCGACGGCGACGGCGGGCGTGGTTAGGGAGACGGTCGCGTTCATGATCAGTGGCCCATTCCCTTGGCCTTCTGGCTGCGTTCGATGATGAGGTGGGAGAGGAAGGTGCAGGCCGCGACGAGGATCACCGCGACGACGCCGAGCGCGGCGCCGGGACCGCGCCCTGCTGCCGACTGCATGAAGACATAGAGCCCGTAAGCCAGCGGCGCGTCCGAGTTGGACTGCACCAGCATCAATGTCGCCGAGAGCTCGACGGCGGCCGTCGAGAACGAGGTGACGAAGCCGGCGAGGATGCCGCCCGCCATCAAGGGCACGACGATGCGCCGGACCGTGCGCGCCTTGGTGGCTCCGAGATTCTCGGCCGCCTCCTCAAGCGAGACCGATATCTGCTGGAGCGCCGCATAGCAGGCCCGCAAGGCATAGGGCAGGCGCCGGATCGCCAGCGCCAGCACGATGGTGATCCAGAGCGCGGCGAGCGGCGTCCCGTCCGGCAGGGTGACGCCGTAGAAGGTCCTGAGATACCCGATGCCGAGCACCACGCCGGGGATCGCGAGCGCGGCGGTCGCCATCCAGTCGAGCCATTCGCGGCCGACGAGCTTGGTCCGCAGCACGAGATAGGCGATGGCGACGCCGAGAACGACGTCGATGCCGCCGGCGATCGTCGCGTAGATCAGCGTGTTCTTGATGTAGACCGAGCTCTCGCCGAAGACGCGGGCGTAATGCGCCGTCGTGAAGGCATCGGGCAGCGGCGAATACGACCAGATCGTTGCGAAGGAGAGCAGCAGCAGGCCCAGATGCGGCGCCAGCACCAGCGCCAGGATCAGGATGACGATGCCATAGCCGAACACGGCCTCCATCGGCGTCATCACCCGCTTGGCGAGGCCGCCGCCGCCGCGCTGCGTCGTGGCGTAGTCCCGCCCCTTCAGCGCCCGCGCCGAGAGCCACATCGCCGTGACCGAGGCGATGATCAGCACGACCGAGATGACGTAGCCCATCGGGTCGGCGATGCCGATCGAGGTGACCCGCAGATAGGCCTGCGGCGCCAGCATGTCCTTGACGTTGAGCAGGAGCGGGGTTGCGAGATCGTCGAAGACCTTGACGAAGACGAGCGAGGCCCCGGCGAGATAACCCGGCATCGCCAGCGGGAAGACGATCCGACGGAACAGCCGGAAGCCCGAGGAGCCGAGATTCTGCGCGGCCTCCTCCATGGCGCGGTCGACATTGCGCAGGGCCGCCGAGAGATTGATCAGGATGAACGGGAAATAATGGACCGACTGGACGAAGATGACGCCGTTCAGCCCCTCCATGAAGTCGATCTTGAAGCCGAACCAGTCGTCCAGCAGCAGGTTGATCGAGCCGTTGCGGCCGAAGAAGAGCTGCATCGCCACCGCGCCGACGAAGGGCGGCATGATCAGCGGGAGGAAGCCGAGCGTCTGGACGATGGCGGCGCCGCGGAAGACGAAGCGCGTCGTGAGATAGGCCAGCGGCAGGGCGAAGACCGAGGCCCAGACCACAGACATCGCAGAGACATAGAACGAGTTCCACAGCGAGCGCATGAACAGCTCGGTGCGGACGAAATCGTAGAAATTCACCAGCGTGAAGGTCGAGGTGCCCTTCTCGGTGAAGGCGACATAGATCACCGTCGCCACCGGCAGCACGAGGAACATCAGGAGGAAGGCGGCGATCGCCAGCGCCAGCGCGATCTGTCCGGGCGTGCCGGCGATGCGACGGGGGCGGCGTGGAGCCGTTGTGGTGGGGATGGCTGTCATGAGATGCGGCCGGGCTGTCATCCCGTGCGCGCTGCGGCATGCAAATGCCGCTGCGCAGACACGGAACCGTTGTCAGGAAAAGGCGCCTGTTGGTCGCGCGGTCCCGTGTCTGCACCGCAGCGTTTCACGCTGCAGCGCACACGGGATGACCCGCAGGACGACGAAGACAGACGAGCTTACTTCGCCGCCTTGAGCGCCTCTTCGGCCTTCGCCTTGGCCTTGGCGTAGTTGTCGCGGGCGAAGCTTGCCCATTGCGCCTCGACCTCGGCCTGGCGGGCGCCCTTTTCCTTGCCGCCGGTGAAGGCGCCGCGCAGCTCCGCGCTGGCAGCCTGCGCCTCGCTGACCGGCATGGCGGCGAGCAGCACGCGCGCTTCCTCGGCCAGCGCCTTGGCCTTGTCGTTCGGCTTCTTGGCCAGGGCCGCATCGACTTCGTGCAGCACCTTGTTGACGCCCTTCAGCGCGTCGAGCTGGAAGGAGATCAGCTGGTCGAACAGCGTGTCGACGACCGCCGTGCGGCCTTCCGACTTGTCGACGTCGAAGCCGATCATCTTCTGGAAACGCGGATCGGTGAAGGGGTTCGGATAGTCGGCGCCGGCCTTGGCATAGACGGCCGGGTTCACCGGCAGGCGGCGGATGCCGGGCTCGAGCAGCACTTCCTGACCGGCGGGCGAGAGCAGGAATTCGACGAAGGCTTCGGCCGCGGCCTTGTTCGGCGGGTTGGCGATGATGCCGACATTGGCCGGAACCACGGTCGTCACGCTCGGATAGACGAACTTGACCGGGAAGCCCGAGGCCTGGGCCGAGAAGGCGAAGAAGTCGATGACGACGCCGACGCCGACCTGGCCGGAATTGACCTGCTCCGGCACGCCGAAGGAGCGCTCGTTGATCGAGCGGAAATTGCCGGCCATCTCCTTGATGGTGCGCCAGCCCTTGTCCCAGCCTTCGCCCTGCAGGATCGTCTCGATCGTCAGATGCGTCGTGCCGGAGCGCGACGGCGCCGCGATCGCGACATGGTCGTAGAAGACCGGCTTGGCGAGGTCCTGCCACTCCTTGGGCTCGGGCAGCTTGTTGGCCTTGGCATAGCGGTCGTTCCACATTATGCCGTAGCCGGAGGCGGCGAAGCCGAAATAGAAGCCGGCCGGATCATTGATCGGATAGGAGCCGATCTTGTCGGGGATGCCGGTCGCCTTCGGCTTGTAGGCGGTGAGCAGCTTCTTGCCCTTCAGCACCTCGAAGGCGTCGGGCGCCGAGGCCCAGAACAGGTCGACCTGATTGTTGGCCTTGGTTTCCTCGACATATTTCACGCCGGCATTGGTGTTGCGGTTCTGTACTTCGAGCGTGACGCCCGGAACCGCCTTCTCGAACGCCTTCTTGATGGGATCGGTAACGTCCTTGGAAAAGGAGGTCACGACCGTGACCTTGCCGGCCGGCGCCTGCGCCAGCGCGATGGTCATAAACGAGGCGCTCAGCGACAGGCCGAGAGTGGCCGCGAGCGCGGTCCGACGATTCAACATGGCTTCCTCCCGAAGCGAATTTTTTGGGTCGACGTCGAGGTCGATGCCACTGCTTCAGCAACCGCGATGCCAAGTGGTTGCGGTCTTGATTCCGTTGGGGAATTCGGGAGAAGGGGTCGTCAGGTACCCGGTTTCGGGGGCATGGTGGTAACCTGCCACAGCCCCCGATGGGTCATTGCGGTAACATCGCCGCTCAGTCCGCGAGCGCCGCCGAACCACTCAGGCCGTAGCGGCGCATCTTCAGATAGAGCGTCTTGCGGGTGATGCCGAGCGCCGCGGCGGTGACGCCGATGCGCCCGTTATGGCGCTTCAGCGCGGCGCCGATACCCTCCGCCTCGGCGATGGCGACCAGCTCCTCCAGCGAGCGCTCGGCGCCGTCGGTTGCGGCCGGGCCGGCATCCGTATCTTCGAAATCCTCGTCCATGCCGAGCAGGCTGCGCTCGGCGGCATTGCGCAATTCGCGGACATTGCCCGGCCAGTCCTGCCGCGCCAGCCGCTGGAGCAGGTCGCGCCCGAGCGGCGGGGCCGAGCGGCCGACGCGCGCGGCGGCAAGCGAAAGGAAATGCTGGAACAGCAGCGGAATGTCTTCGCGCCGGTCGCGCAGGGGCGGCAGGCGCAGCGTCACGACGTTCAGCCGATAGACCAGGTCCTCGCGGAAGCCACCGGCCTTCGCGAGCGCGGCGAGGTCGGTCTTGGTCGCGGCGACGATGCGGATATCGACGGCGATCTCCTTGTTGGAGCCGAGACGCTCGATCCGCCGCTCCTGCAGCGCGCGTAGCAGCCGCACCTGCGCCGCCATCGGCATCGACTCGATCTCGTCGAGGAAGAGCGTGCCGCCGCTGGCATGCTCGATCTTGCCGATCCGCCGCTCGCGCGCCCCGGTGAAGGCTCCGGCCTCGTGCCCGAACAGCTCGCTCTCGATCATGGTCTCGGGGATCGCCCCGCAATTGACCGCGACGAAGCGCCCGGCGCGGCGATTGCCGAGATCGTGCAGCGCGCGGGCCGCGACCTCCTTGCCGGTGCCGGTCTCGCCGAAGAGCAGCACGTCGGTATCGGCATCGGCCAGCAGGGCGAGCCTGCTACGCAGGCGCGCGACCGCCGGCGAATGGCCGACGACGCGCGCCGCCCATGGGTCCTCGGGATGGGCACCGGCCTTAAGCGAACGGTTCTCGATGATCAGCCGGCGGTATTCGCTGGCGCGCCGGATGGTCTCGATCAGGCGGACGGGATCGGCGGGCTTTTCGACGAAATCCCAGGCGCCTTCGCGGATCGCCTTCACCGCCATGGGAACATCGGCATGGCCGGTGATCAGCACGACCGGGATTTCCGGATCGATCGCGGTCACAGCCGCGAGCAAACCGAAACCGTCGCGGCCGGGCATGCGCACGTCGCTGACCAGCACGACGGCGGCGTCGCGGCCAAGTTCGGCGAGCGCGGCATCGCCGGAGCGCTTGGCGATAACCGCAAACCCTTCCAACTCCAGCGTCAGCCGCCAGGCTTCGAGCACCTCGGCATCGTCATCGACGAGGACGACCTTGGGAGCGTTCATGCGTCGATTTCCAGCGGGGCCATGACGTGGGATGTCGTTCCTTCGAGCGTGATCAGGAAGCGCGTGCCGGCGGGGCCGGTCTCGGCTACCGCGAGCGTGCCGCCGAGGTCCTTGATGATGTTGTAGGACAGCGAGAGGCCGAGGCCGAGCCCCGAGCCGACCGGCTTGGTCGTGAAGAACGGGTCGAAGATGCGTTCCAGATGCGCCCGGTCGATGCCGGGGCCGCTATCCGCGACCCAGATCTCGACCTTGTGGCCGGCACGGCGCGCACCGATCGCGATCGTCGCGTCCTCCATGCCTGAAACGGCGTCGAGCGCATTGGCCATCAGATTGACCAGAACCTGCTCCAGCCGGATCTCCTCGGCATGGACATGGAGCCGCCCGGCCGGCAGCTCCCGCGTGAGCCTGACGCGCTCGGCTTCGAAACGCGGCTCGAACAGGGATAGCGCGGTGTCGATGGTATCGCCGACCGCAACGGGGTTGAGAACCACGCCGGGCTTGCGGGCGAAGCGCCTGAGATGCGCGATCAGGTCGGCCGCGCGCGTCGTCAGCGCCTGGATGCGGCCAATCGCCTTGCGTGCTTCCTCGGGCCGTCCGCGTTCCAGCAGCAATGCGCCGTTATGGGCGTGAGAGCGGATCGCGGCGAGCGGCTGGTTGAGTTCGTGGCTCAAGCCCGCCGCCATCTGCCCGAGGGCCGCGAGCTTGGCCGCCTGGATCAGGTCGTCGCGCGTCTGGCGGAAGACGGCGAGCGCCCGGGCGAGATCGCCAAGCTCGTCATTGCCCGCCTTGGGCAGCAGCGCCGACGACTGGCCGCTGGCGATGCTGGTCGCCGCCTCGGTCAGCACGCGCAGGCGCGCCACGAGATGGCGCCGGACATAGAACCAGCCGATCAACAGCGCGCCGAGCAGCGAGGCCGCAGCAATGGCAAGCAGCAGGTTGCGGCCGAGCCGTATCGCCTCGGCCGAGCGGTCGGCGGCCTCCTTCGCCACGGACTCGGTACGTTGCACCTCCTGCGAGACCAGCGTGCCGAGTTCCGTGACGAGGCGGCGGCTTTCCGAGATCAGCCGTTGCGCGTCGGCCAGCGCCGCGAGTTCCGCGCGCTTGAGGCCGGGCAGGCCGGTCGTGGTATCGGCGAGCCCGATCAGGCGCTGCGTGATCTGCCGGACGGTGATCGTGTCGGGCCAGCCGGCGAGCGCCTTGGCCTCGACCTCGAGCTGGTCGACAGCCTCGCCGATGACATGGCCGGTCTGCTCCATGTCCTCGCGGGTCTGGACGGTGCCGAGCCGCCCGAACAGGCCGACGATCAGGTTGGCCTGGGCGTTGAGCGTCATCAGCGCTTCGCTCTTGCGGGTTTCCTCGCGGATCGTGTTCGGCTTGGCCGCTGCCGCCTCGCTGCCGCTCTGGCCGAGCGCGGTATCGATGTTGAAGCGGGCATCGTCGGTCAGCGGCTCGATCTCGTCGATGAGATCGGCCTGGAGCCAGCGCAGTTCCTCGCTGACGCCGCGGATGCGTTCGGCAAGCGTGAAGCGGCGCCCTGATACGTCGTCGATGGCATTGAGGTTGCGGCGGATCTCGGCCGCTACGGCTGTCAACTGCGGTGCGTCGAAGCCGCTGCCCGTTCGCTCGGACAGAACCTTGTCCAGTTCGCTCAGGCGCTCTCCCACCACGCGCCGACCGCGTTCATAGCCATCGCGCCGCTCGGCATTGGCAAGTTCCGGCATGCTGGCGATGACGCGGGCACTGGCCTCGGCCAGCCGCGCGGCAGAGGCGAGGCCGGGCAGATGCTCCCGGGCAATCGCCGCCAGCTCCTTGCTCAAGCGCTCATAGGAGATCACGCCGACGATACCGGCGCCGACGGCGAAGAGGCCGACGCCTAGGAAGGCCGCGATCAATCGCCCGCCGATGCCGAAGCGCCGCTTGACGGGAGGGAGCGTCATGGCCGCGCTCCGGTCAGGCTTTCGTCGCGCCAGCCCAAACCCGCCAGCCGCTCGGCGGCCTGCTGCAAGCTGTCGCCGGCTTCCGACGCGCGAGCCGCGATCGCATTGCGGATATCGGCCTCGATCCGCGCCTGCTCTTCAGGCACGGGCAGGCCGCGCGGCACGCGGACGATGTTCCGGAAGCGATCCGTCTTCTCCAGCTCCGCAGCTGACACCGGCGGTTGCGTCAGCGCGGCGCGCGCCTGCGTCAGCAGCTTGGCGACCTGCTCGTCGGGGCGGGTCAGCAGCGCCGCCTCCATCGCCTGCAGGCTGCGCCAGAGCCGGGCATGCTCGGTGCGGCGGAAGGTGATCCACTCGTCGAAGATCAGGTTGACGAGTTCGTAGCGCCCGGCCGAGAGCCCCGCATCGAAACGCGTCCGGTTGAAGATGCTTTCCGTTGCCGAGAGATGCGGCGGCGTTTCCTCGGGCCCATAGGCTGAAGGTGAAATGGCGAGGCGCCCGATCCGGGGCTCGCGCAGCATCGCCTGGCCTTCGGGCGAGAGCACGAAATCGATGAAGAGTTCTGCTTCCTTCGGGTTGGGCGAGGTCGCAAGCCTGGCGATGCTGGCAGGCGCGAACAGCGTCTCGCCCGGCAGAACGAAGCGATTGCCTTCGCCCTCCGTCGCATTGGCCTCCGTCAGGAAATCGATGGAGATGCCGATGCCGAAGCGCCCGCGCGCGACGCCGGCATTCACGCCGAAGCTGCGCGCGGTGATCGTCGCGAGATTGCCGCCGATCGCCGACCAGAGCGCCCAGCCGCGCTCCCAGCCGAGCGATTGCAGGAGAGCCTCGACCATCAGATGCGTGGTGCCGGAGCGGGATGGCGAGGTCAGGCCGATATGCCCGGCATAAACCGGCGCTGCGAGATCGGCCCAGTTGCGCGGCACCGGCAGGCCGCGCGCCACCAGATAGGCCGGGTTGTAGACCAGCCCGTAGCCCGAGACGGCGAAACCGAGATAGCGGCCGTTGGGATCGTTGACGGGATAGCCGGCGATGGTCTCGGGCGCGCCGGTCCTGCGCGGCTGGAGGGGCGCCAGCAGGTTCGCACGCTTCAGCAGTTCGAAGGCGTCGGGCGCCGAGGCCCAGAACAGGTCGGCCTCCGGCCGCTTCTGCGCGCGGATGTCGATGACGGCGGCGGTCGTCTTCCGCTGCACCACCTCGACGGCGATGTCGGGATGCTGCTTGCGGAAGGCGCTGCGGAACGGCTCGAAGAAGGAGGGCGGAAAGGACGTGATGATCTGGACGCGTCGCCCTTCGGCCATGCCGCTGGCGGGCCAGCCGAAAGCCAGCAGGGCGAGAAGGACAAGCCTGATCGTAACGGCGGAACGACCCATGAAGCCGTCATATAGCCGGCTTGCAGGTCCGGCTAGGCTCACTCCGCAGGACGATCAGGGCGCAGGGCATCCGATAGGAGCCACTGCGCCCTGATGCTCAGTTCAGGCTGGCGCGCTTCATGAAGGTGCCGCCCTTCATGATGACAGGCATGTGCTTACCCTGGCGGGTCAGGAGCGAGAGGTCCTTCAGCGGGTCGCCGTCGACGACGATCAGGTCGGCATGGGCGCCGGCCGCGACGGTGCCGATCAGGCCTTCCATCTTCAGGAGCTTGGCCGCGACATGGGTCGCCGAGGCGATGACCTCATGGGCCGGCAGGGCGCGGCCGCGGATCACGAACTCCTCGGACTGGTACTTGTGCATCTCGCCGAGCAGGTCGCTGCCATAGGCCATGGTCAGGCCAGCCTTCTTCATGATGGCGAGCGATTCCATGCCGGCCGAGCGCACGACATCGACCTTGGCGACCGAATCCGGCGGGAAGCCGAGCTTCGGCCCGTCCGAGACCAGCTTGTCATAGGTCACCAGAGTCGGCACCGCGACGGCGCCCTTGGAGGCGGCGAGCTTCGCCGTCTCGGCTTTGATCAGGTTGCAATGCTCCAGCGAATGCACGCCGGCCTCGACGCAGCGGCGGATGGCGTCGTCGGTATAGACATGGGCCGAGACATAGGTGCCGGCCATCTTCGCTTCCTCGACCACGGCTTCCAACTCGCTCACCGAGAAGCCGAGGAAATGGATCGGGTCGGTCGGCGAAGCGCAGCCGCCATTGGCCATGATCTTGATGAAGTCGGCGCCGCCCTTCAGCTCCTCGCGCGCGGCGCGGCGGATTTGGTCGACGCCGTCGCAGATGCGGCCGAGCGCGCCGAGGCGGTGGCGCTCGATTACGCTCGGGCGGTCGTCATAGCGGCCACGGAAATCGGCATGGCCGCCGGTCTGGCTCAGCGCCTTGCCGGAGATGACGAGGCGCGGCGTCGGGAAATCGCCTTCCTCCGTCGCCTGCTTCAGGCCGAAATCGGCGCCGCCGACATCGCGCACCGTGGTGAAGCCGCGCATCAGCATCGCCCGCATGATCCCGAAGGAGCGGGCGGTGACCAGCGAATCCGGCAGGCGGGAGTTCGCGCCGAGATCGGCGACGCCGGCTACGACATGGACATGGGCGTCGATCAGGCCGGGCATCAGCGTCTTGCCCTTGAGATCGACGACCTTGGCCTTGGCCGAGGTCACGGACTTGCCGACCTCGCGGATGGTGCCGCCCTCGACGAGGACGCTGACGGGCGCGCCTGCCTCCGGCGCCGAGCCGTCGACGATGCGGGCATTGGTGAAGAGGGTGGAAGCCACTGGCATGTTCCTTCGGTCGGGATGCGTCGGGGAAACGGGATCAGGCGGCCTTGTTGGCGGCGCGCGCGGCGAGGAAGGCCGGCACCAGCAGCGGCGCGAGCTTCTCGACCGGCGCGACATGCTCCTCGCGGTAATGGTGTTCGGGCGCGAGCAGGTTGATCGTGCCGACCACCTTGCCGTCATAGATCGCGGGGATGTTGATCACGGAGCCCAGCCCCATGCTCTCGATCAGCTCGTGATCGAAGAAGGCCCAGCGGATGCCGGCCTTGTCCTTGCCGAGATAGGGCTGGCGGCCGTCGAGCACATGCTTGCCCCAGGGCGTCGGGCCCATCGTCTTGCGGCCGGAGACCGGGTACTCGGCCGGCCGGTTGGAATAGATGCGCGCGACCTCCTGGCCGTCGACATAAAGCAGCGTGAACAGCTCATGGCCGACGAGGCGGCGGGTGATGTCCTCGAAGGCCTTGAACACCGTGTCGGGCTGGCCGGGCTCCTTGATGAGGGCGGAGAGGGTGGCGAGATCGTCGGACATGGGCAGACCTTCTCTGGCTTCAGGCGGCGGTCGGAGGAACCGGCGCCTTCGGGATGCGCTCGGGCAGGATGCCCTGCGGCTTGAGATGCAGGACGAGGATGAGGGCGATGCCGATCAGCATTTCGCGCGTGGCGGCAAGCTGGACCGGTTGCAGGCCCGGCACCCATTCGGTGATGAAGCGCGTCGCCTCCAGGAAGATCACGACCAGATAGGCGCCGAGCACGGCACCACTCGGGCGCCCCACGCCGCCGGCCGTGACGGCGAGGAAGATGTAGATCGTGATCAGCGGCTGGAAATGGTCGGGCGAGACATAGGACTGGAAATGCGCATAGAGCGCGCCTGCCAGCGCCGCGATCGCGGCCGAGAGCGCGAAGGCCTGCAGCTTGAAGCGCAGCACCGGCTTGCCGGCGAAGCTCGCCAGCTGCTGGTCCTCGCGGATCGCCTTCAAGGCGCGGCCATAGGGCGAGGCGTCGAGCCGGCGTAGCAGCGCCCAAACGATGATCAGCACCAGCGTGGCGAGGCCGAGATAGAAATAGGCGAAGTTCTGCGTGCCGAGCTCGGCCTTGAGCGGCGCCTTGATGCCGGAGATGCCGTCCGAGCCGTTGGTCAGCCAGCGCTCGTTGAGTGCGACGAGGCGAATGACCTCGGCGAAGCCGAGCGTGACGATGGCGAGATAGTCGTCGCGCAGGCGTAGCGTCGCGAAGGTGACTATGAGTCCAACCGCCGCGCCCACCACGAGCGCCGCGCCCCAGCCGATCAGGACCGGCGCGCCCGCACCCGTCGCCAGCGCCGAGGCGTAGGCCCCCACCGCGAAGAAGCCGGCAAGGCCGAGATTGACGAGGCCCGCGCCACCCCAGATCAGGTTCAGGCTGAGCGCGAGCAGGCCGTAGATGGCGCAGAGCGTCAGGGTGAAGATCAGATAGGACAGCATCAGGCGGCCCTTTCCCCGAGGATGCCGCGCGGGCGGAAGGTGAGCATCAGCAGGATCGCGACGAAGCCGACGCCGGTGCGATAGGTCGCGGGAACGACGAGCAATGCCAGTTCCTCGGCGATGCCGAGCATCAGCGCGCCGACGACCGCGCCGGGGATCGAGCCGAGCCCGCCGAGCACGGCGGCGGCGAAGACCGAGAGCAGCACGCGATAGCCGGTCAGCGGGTCGATCGAGGTGTCGAGCCCGATCAGCACGCCGCCGACGCCGGTCAGCCCTGCGCCCAGGAACAGCGTGACGATCGCGATCCTGGCGGGATCGATGCCCTTGAGCCGGGCGAGATCGGGATTGTCGGCGACGGCGCGCATCGCCTTGCCGAAGCGGGTATAGCGCAGGAACAGGAACATCGCCGCCATGATCGCGACGGCGAGCAGCAGGCTCTGGAGCTGCTGCGGGCCGATACGCAGGTCGCCGAAGCGCATATCCCGCGCGATCGGCAGGTCGTAGCCGCGCATCTCGTTGCCGAAGATGAAGCGGACGATGTTCTCCAGCACGAGATTGAGCGCGATCGAGGCGATGGCCACGATCAGCGCACCGTTGTTGCGCAGGCGCTTCAGCGAGGTCTCTTCGGCCACGACGCCGACGAGCCCCGTCACCGCGAAGGCGACGAGGAGCGCGGCCGGCACCGGCAGCCCCATCGCGACATTCGCCCACCAGGCCGCGAAGGCGCCGATGGTGGCATAGGCCGCGATGGCGAAGTTCGGATAGCGCAGCACCGCGAAGATGGCGGAGAAGCCGATGGCCGGGACGGCGATCAGCGTCCCGCTCATCACCCCGTTGACGAGCGCCTGCAGCAACTGGCTCACGCGATCTTCACCAGCGCCAGCTTGCCGCCCTGGACCTGCTCGTAGCGGAACTGGCAATCGGCGATGTCGCCGGTCTCGGTGAAGTCGCAGGGGCCGCTGGCGCCGTCATAATCGACCGGCTGCTTGGCGGCGATCGCCTTCAGTCCGTCGAGCGCGTTGTCGACCTTGGCGCCGCCCTGCGCCTGGCTGACCTTGCGGACCGCGTCCTTGATCGCGGTGCCGGAGGTGTCGCCGGCGATGGCGATCGCCATCAGGATCAGGTTGATCTGGTCGTAGACCTGAGTGGTGTAGGGATCGGGCGAGGCGACGCCGATCATCTTGACCAGCCGCGCATAGGCCTTCGAGCCCTCGGCCGGCGATGGCGCGATCGTGAAGGTCTTGTCGACGACCTCGGCCGGCACGCTCTCGACCAGCTTCTGGTTGACGGCATAGCCGAAGGCGACCTTCAACCCGCCATAGCCGGCGCGGTAGGCATCCTTGAGCATGACGGCGGTATCGGGCGTGTAGCCGCCGAAGATGATCGCGTCGGGCTTGAAGCGCAGCACCTCGTCGATCTCGCTGCGATAGGCCGGCTTCTTGTCATCATAGATCAGCGAGCCGGTCTCGCCGCCGGCCTTCTTCACGGCCTCGGTGATGTTGTCGAACTGGCTCTTGGCGAAGGGCGTCTGCGGCGACAGGAAGAAGACGCGCTTGGCCTTCTCGGCGATGCAGAACTCGCCGAATTTGCGGCCTTGAAGGGTCGTGTTCGGCTGGGTGCGGATCAGGTAGCCCTGATGCGGCAGTTGCGTGATCGAATCGGCGCCCGAGACGGTCGCGAGGAAGGTCTTCGATTCCCAGCAGAGCGGTGCGACGGCGGTGGTGACCGACGAGGCCCAGGTGCCGAGGATGGCCGAGACCTTGTCGACATCGATCAGCTTGCGGGCGGCGCGGACGCCGGCCTCAGGATTGGTCTGGTCGTCTTCCGAGATCAGCTCGACCTTGCGGCCGAGCACGCCGCCGGCGGCATTGACCTCGTCGATCACGGCCTTGACCGCCTTGACCATGACGGGGCCATAGGGGCCGCCCGCGCCGGTCAGCGGCGTCAGCGTGCCGATCTTGATCGGCGCGCCCTGGGCCAGCGCACGGCCGGGCAGGGCGGAGAGGCCGGCAAGCGCGGCAGCGCCTGCCAGCAGCGTGCGGCGGTCGGTCGTGAACTCGGTCATGCTGTTCCCCTGTTGTCTTGTTGGTTTGCTGTCGTTTCGGCGTCGTCCTAGCCGCCGAGAAAGAGCCGGCGGATTTCGGGATCGGTGGCGAGCGCGGGGCCCGCGCCCTCGCGGCTGTTGCGGCCGGAGACCAGCACATAGCCGCGCGTCGAGATCTGCAGCGCTTCGAGCGCATGCTGCTCGACCATCAGGATCGGCAGGCCGCCCTTGTTGAGCGCGACGATCGCATCGAACAGCTCGTCGGCAGCCTTGGGCGAAAGCCCGGCCGTCGGCTCGTCGAGCAGGAGCAGGGCAGGGGCGTTCATCAGCCCCATCGCCATGGCGAGGATCTGGCGCTGGCCGCCCGAGAGCGTGCGGGCCAGCGCCTTGCGCTTCTCCGCCAGCATCGGATAGCGCGCATACATCTGTTCGCTGCGCTCCCTGACCTTGCCGGGTTCCTGAAAGCCGCTGATCTCGAGATTCTCGGCGACCGTCATCGCGCCGAAGACATTGCGCTCCTGCGGCACGAAGCCGATGCCGGCCTTCGCCCGGCCGAGCGCATTCTCGCGGGTCACGTCGCCGCCCTTGAGCCGGATCGTGCCGTCACGCGCCTGGACGAGCCCGGCGATGGTCTTGAGCAATGTCGACTTGCCGGCGCCGTTTGGGCCGATGATCGAGACGATCTCGCCGGCTGAGACCGTGAGCGAAGTGCCCTTCAGGATCTGTTCGGCCGCGCCATAGCCGGCGACGATGCCGTCGACGGCGAGCAATTCGCTCTGTGCCGCGCTCAATGACGCCTCCCGAGATAGGCTTCCTGCACGCGGGTATCGGAGGCGACCTCGTCGAACGTGCCCTGCGTCAGCGTCTTGCCCTCGGCCATGACGATGACGGGCGCGCAGAGCTTCCGGATCAGCCCCATGTCATGCTCGATCAGGCAGATCGTCAGCCCGTCGCGGTTGAGTGCGACGAGGTGTTCGGCGATCTGCTCGGTCAGGCTCGGGTTGACGCCGGCCATCGGCTCGTCGAGCAGCAGGAGCTTCGGCTCGGCCATCAGCGCCCGGCCGATCTCGACCAGCTTCTTCTGGCCGCCGGAGAGGGCGGTGACGGGGTTGTCGAGCACATGGTCGAGCTTCAAGCGGCGGGCGATTCCGAAGGCCTTCTCGGAGAGTTCGGCCTCGCGACGCTTGGCTCCGCTCGTTCCGATCAGCCCGGCCAGCAGGCCTTCGCCCGGCTGCTCGGCGCCATAGAGCATGAGGTGCTGGAAGACGCTGAGCTTGGGAAAGCCGCGCGCGAGTTGGAAGGAGCGGACGAGACCCGCCGCGACGAGCTTCTCCGGCGGCATCCCTGCCGTCTCGGTCGCGCCGAGCCGGACCGAGCCAGCCTGCGGCGGGTAGAGCCCGGAAACCGCATTGAACAGGGTCGATTTGCCGGCGCCGTTCGGGCCGATCAATCCGGTGAAGGAGCCCTGCGGCACCGCGAAATCGACGCCGCGCAGCACCTGCACGCCGTAGAAGCCGAGCTTCAGGCCCTGGATGGTCAGTGCAGCCGTCATGCCGTCGCCGTCTTGCGCGCGCCGGGCACGGCGGCTGGTTTCATCGGGAAATGCTGGCTGACCTGCTGCTTCCAGAACCGCTGCATGCCCTCGTAATAGGCGGGGTCGTTGGGACGCAGCACGGTCTGGCTGATCATGCCCCGGAACAGGCACATCGTCGCGTTCATCACCGTGCGGGTATGGTCGGGATCGGTGCCGGCGCGGGCCGCGAGCGCGGTCCAGATCGCGTCGAGCCCGGCGTGGAATTCCTTGACCAGCGGGATGAGGTCGGCGCGGAAAGCCGGGTTGTGGCGGGCTTCCGGCAGATACTCCATGGTCACGTAGAACAGCCGGTCGTCCATCATCCGCCAGATGTAGTCGACGATCTCGTCGCTGGAGCCGCCGCGCTCGACGAAATCCTCGGCGAAGCGGTGCAGGTCGCGCGTCGACTTGCCGAGCAGGTCGGCGACAGAGGCGGTGATGATCGCCTCGCGGCTGGCGAAATGGTGGGTCAGCGCCCCGCGGGAGACGCCGGCGACGCGGGCGATCTCCGGCGTGGTGGTGCGGGCCAACCCCTGGTCGTGCAGCAGGTCGATGGTCGCGTTCATCAGCCGCGCGGATGTCTCCGCGCTGCGCTGCTTCTGCGATCGCCGCTTGCCGGTACCGCTCATCCCGACCTCGCTCCCCTTGACGATGGGGAAACGGTGCGACTCCACTTACAAACAGTCAAGCCTGTTTTTTGAGGGCGAGTAGGGCGCTGAAGACTCGGGGCTTCAGCGCTCCCTAATGGTGCTGGTCATCCCGGACGGAGCGAAGCGGAGATTCGGGAGCCATGCCTGACCATTGACCGGACTCGCTCCGGCATGGATCCCGGGTCAAGCCCGGGATGACGCAGTGGTTCCGCGGACAGGCGAAGAGCTGTCGTGATAGAGGCCGGCCCCCACCAAGCCTACCAGGGTCGGCGCGGCCCGGTATCGATATGGATCAGCCCGTTCCAATAGACATGGTTGCCGCCGACCTCGGGGAGCGCGCGCACCCATTCCAGCACCAGTCGCGGCCTGACGCCGGGGACGCGGAAATCCATCGCCTGGCAGCCCTTATGATAGGAGCCGCGCCGGGCGCGCCAGGGCGGCCGCCAGGTCGAGGTCACCTTCACCGCCCCATATCTGTCGGCGATCTTGCCGAGGATCTGCTTCAGCTCCTGCGGCAGGCAGGCGATCGAGGTGCCGGGATCCGTCGAGATGCCCGGCCGCTCCGGCTTTTCGTTCGGATCGAAATCGGGCTCGGCGCCCGCCTTCTGGCCGGGCGTCAGCTTCGGCCACTCGACGCCTTCATCGTCATCGGGCTCGCCGGGGTTGGGCGGCGTGGCCTCGGCCGGCGGGGTTTCCGGAGCCGGTGTCGCTGCGGGAGTCTCCTGCGAGGAGGCCGGCACGGGCGTATCGGGAGCGGAAGCGCGTGGCGTCGGCGGCGGCACCACGATCGGCGGCAGCTTCGGCGTGCCTTCCAGGTCGAGGTCGAACGGGCGCTGCGGCGGCAGCGGCGCGCGCATCGGCTCGCCCTCCTGGGCGTAGACCGCGGTCGTCGAGAGCAGCAGGGCGAGCGCCGGCATGGCCAGCACGCGCGAAAGGCAGGCCGGGCTCATCGCGTGGCCGGGCGCCCGCAAATGCATGGCTGGCGAGCGGGGCGGGGATCACGAAACATCGAAGGCCTTTCGGGATAAAGCGCTCGCGCAGCCGGCAACGATTCGGCACGGTGAACGGATTGCTGCCGCTGCCGCATGCCGAAAGCACGCGGTTTTGTCGATTTTTCGCCGATGCATGGCAGGGCTGCGGCGAGACGAGGCCGGATTTTGCCGCATTCTGCGCTGGGTTCAACCCGGATGCGGCGATTGTGCGGCGCGGCGGAGTCTTGCTTCATTCTAATCGAGGGTCTAAGCGACTGGGACAGCGAGCCGCGCCACGGCCGCCTGAAATGAGTTCGACCATGCAAGCTGCCACGGTGCCATCCATCCTGAGCGACTACCTGCCGCTGGTGCTGTTCATCGGCGTCTCGGCGGTGATCGGCCTGGCCCTGCTGATCGCGCCCTTCGCGATCGCCTATTCGAAGCCGGACGCGGAAAAGCTCTCGGCCTACGAATGCGGCTTCAACGCCTTCGACGATGCGCGCATGAAGTTCGACGTCCGCTTCTATCTGGTCGCGATTCTCTTCATCATCTTCGATCTCGAGGTCGCGTTCCTGTTCCCCTGGGCCGTCGCCTTCGGCGGGCTCGGCTGGTATGGTTTCTGGTCGATGATGGTCTTTCTCGGCGTGCTCACCGTGGGTTTCATCTACGAGTGGCGCAAGGGCGCGCTGGAGTGGGACTGACTGTCGGGTTGCGAGGCGGCGCTCCGCATTCGATCCGGCAGGCAAAGGTTCACAAGGAATAGGTCATGGCAGTCACAGCGATCGATCGTGGTGATCCGCTCGTCGCGCAGGCGCCGAGGGGTTTGCTCGGTCCCGACGGCAAGCCGTTGGGGGCGCGTGATCCGTTCTTCGTCGAGATCAACAATGAACTGGCCGACAAGGGCTTCCTCGTCACCGCGACGGACGATCTGATCAACTGGGCCCGCACGGGCTCGCTGATGTGGATGACCTTCGGGCTGGCCTGCTGCGCCGTCGAGATGATGCAGCTCTCGATGCCGCGCTACGATGTCGAGCGCTTCGGCTTCGCGCCGCGCGCCTCGCCGCGCCAGTCGGACGTGATGATCGTGGCCGGCACGCTGACCAACAAGATGGCCCCGGCTCTACGCAAGGTCTACGACCAGATGCCGGAGCCGCGCTACGTCATCTCGATGGGCTCCTGCGCCAATGGCGGCGGCTACTACCACTACAGCTACTCGGTGGTGCGCGGCTGCGACCGCATCGTCCCGATCGACATCTATGTCCCGGGCTGCCCTCCGACGGCCGAGGCGCTGCTTTACGGCGTCCTGCTGCTGCAGAAGAAGATCCGCCGCACCGGCACGATCGAGCGCTGAGCGCTCTTTCGGTCGATGCTGCAGGCGATGAAGGTGAGACGATGAGCGAAGCGCTCGTACAACTCGGCGAAGAGATCAAGGCCGCGCTGCCCGGCGCGGTGACGGAGGCTGTCGTCGCCTTCGAGGAGCTCACGATCCATGCCGAGGCGGCTTCGATCGTCGAGGTGCTGCGCACGCTCTACAGCGACCCGCGCTTCCGCTTCGTGAACTTCACCGACATCGCCGGCGCCGACTATCCTGGCCGCGAGAAGCGTTTCGATGTCGTCTATCATATGCTGGCGCCGCACCATAACCGCCGCATCCGCGTGAAGGTCCAGACCGACGAGGCGACGCCCGTTCCCTCCGTCATCGAGGTCTTCCCGGCGGCGAACTGGTTCGAGCGCGAGGCCTACGATTTCTACGGCATCCTCTTCTCCGGCCATCCGGACCTGCGCCGCATCCTCACCGATTACGGTTTCGAGGGTTATCCGCTGCGCAAGGACTTCCCGCTGACCGGCTTCGTCGAGGTCCGCTATGACGACGAGCAGAAGCGCGTCGTCTACGAGCCGGTGAAGCTCAACCAGGAATTCCGCAACTTCGATTTCCTCTCGCCCTGGGAAGGCACGGACTACGTGTTGCCGGGCGACGAGAAGGCGAAGGGGGCGTGATGACGGCGGGTCACCAAACCCTCTCCGGCGGTTGTCTCTGCGGCTCCGTCCGCTTCACGGCCGTGGCCGCGAAGGCGGAGATGGACGTCTGTCACTGCAGCATGTGCCGGCGCTGGAGCGGCGGCGTGCTGATGACGGTGCCCTGCACCGATGTCGTAGTCGCCGATGAGGCGCAGCTCGGTATCTACCCCTCCTCCGAATGGGGCGAGCGCGTTTTCTGTCGCAATTGCGGCACCAGCCTGTTCTGGCGGCAGCGTTCGGGCGAGGGCCATGTCGCGGTGGCGTTCCCCAGCCTCGACGACCCGCAAGGCCTCGCCTTTGCCGAGGAAATCTTCATCGACGAAAAGCCCGGGCTCTATGCCTTCGCCGGTGAGCGGCGGCGCAAGACGGGCGAGCAGGTGGTCGCAGAGTTCTTCGCTGCGCAGGAAGGCCGGTCATGACCGAGCACAATATCCGCAATTTCTCGATCAATTTCGGCCCGCAGCATCCGGCCGCGCACGGCGTGTTGCGCCTCGTGCTGGAGCTCGACGGCGAGATCGTCGAGCGCGTAGATCCGCATATCGGCCTGCTGCATCGCGGCACCGAGAAGCTGATCGAGGCCAAGACCTATCTCCAGGCCGTGCCCTATTTCGACCGGCTCGACTATGTCGCGCCGATGAATCAGGAGCATGCCTATGCCCTCGCGGTCGAGCGCCTCGTCGGCGTGACCGTGCCGCGCCGCGGCCAGCTCATCCGCGTGCTCTATTCCGAAATCGGCCGCATCCTCTCGCATCTGCTGAACGTCACCACGCAGGCGATGGACGTCGGCGCCCTCACGCCTCCGCTCTGGGGCTTCGAGGAGCGCGAGAAGCTGATGATCTTCTACGAGCGGGCCTGCGGCGCGCGCATGCACGCGGCCTATGTCCGCCCCGGCGGCGTGCACCAGGATATCCCGGTCTCGCTGATCCATGACATCGCCGAGTGGTGCGATCCGTTCCTCAAGGTCTGCGACGACCTCGAAGGCCTGCTCAGCGACAACCGCATCTTCAAGCAGCGCAACGTCGATATCGGCGTGGTCGATCTTGAGACCTGCTGGAAATGGGGCTTCTCGGGTGTGATGGTGCGCGGCTCCGGCGCGCCCTGGGACCTGCGCAAGTCGCAGCCCTACGAGTGCTACGAGGAGATGGAATTCGACATCCCCGTCGGCAAGAACGGCGACTGTTTCGACCGCTACCACATCCGCATGGAAGAGATGCGCCAGTCGGTCCGCATCATGAAGCAGTGCTGCGACAAGCTGCTGGCCCCCGATGGCGGCGGCCCGGTCTCGTCGCTCGACGGCAAGATGGTGCCGCCCAAGCGCGGCGAGATGAAGCGCTCGATGGAAGCGCTGATCCACCATTTCAAGCTCTATACCGAGGGCTATAAGGTCCCGGCCGGCGAGGTCTATGCCGCAGTCGAGGCCCCGAAGGGCGAGTTCGGCGTCTATCTGGTCTCCGACGGCACCAACAAGCCCTATCGCTGCAAGATCAAGGCCCCGGGCTTCGCCCATCTTCAGGCCATGGATTTCATGTGCCGCAAGCACATGCTCGCCGACGTCTCAGCGATCCTCGGCTCCCTCGATATCGTGTTCGGGGAGGTCGATCGGTGATTTTGGGCTTCCTGTCCGAGAGAAACGGCTTCATCGGCTCATGGCACAGCGCCATCGCGGTCGGCTTGGCTTCGTTTGTCGCGGTCTATCTTACCAACGTCTCCGACGGCTATTTCCCGATCAGGGGTGTCCGTTTCGCCGTCGCGGCATTCCTCTCGATCGCTCTGATTCAGACGCTGGCCGAGCGGATACATGGCGAGACTCTACCGGTGGCCTTGAAGCATAGCCTGAAATCCGGCCTCTTCATTGGCGCGGCCGGAGGTTTGGGAATGTTTCTGGGCAGCGCGGTGATGGGGGGCGGCATCTCGTGATCGAGCACACGCACATCTTCGCCGACGTCTCCGCGATCCTCAGCTCCCTCGATATCGTGTTCGGGGAGGTCGATCGGTGAGGCTAATCGCATCACATCGCCTACTCGTCAGAGCTGCCTATGCCGGCCTGCTCATTGCAGCGCCCTGGATAGTTGTTCATCTCTTGTCGGAGCTTCATCTCTTGTCGGAGCTCTTGGGCACTCCCGTTGGTTGGGGTGTTTTTCTTACGCGGGCCGCGACGATCTGGGTCTCGTGGACGGCGCTGTTCTTCGCTTGTCCCGAGCTGATGTCGAGCCACCTCTTTCAGGCCAGGGTCTCGCACGAGATGTCGCAATTCCTGCAGGCATGGAAGTACGCTGCTGTCCTCGGGCTGGCGTGGTGTGAGCGCGTGCTGTCGCAACTCCTGAGGGCGGGCAAGCGATGAGTTCGGGATCGGCCAACTCGCTTCGACGGACGTTGCAGACCTCCTGGGTCGCGCAGGCGGTGGTCCTTATGGCTGCTTTCCTGACGATCGAAGGCGTTCGAAGCTACGCTCAGGCTGGAACTTTTGCTGATGTCGGTGTCGTGACGCCTGCCATCGTGACAATCGCCGTTCTACTGGTTGGCCGGTTTACCGCCCGCCGTTCAAACAATGCGGAAGCAGACTAGTCATGTCCGTCCGTCGTCTCGCCCCTGATCCGGTCCAGCCCGCTTCCTTCGCCTTCACCGCGGCGAACGAGAACTGGATCGTCCAGCAGATCGCCAAGTATCCCGAAGGCCGCCAGGCTTCCGCCGTCATTCCGCTGCTGTGGAAGGCGCAGGAGCAGGAGGGCTGGGTCTCTCGCGCCGTGATCGAGACCGTCGCCCGGCGTCTCGGCATGGCGCCGATGCGGGTGCTGGAGGTCGCGACCTTCTACACGATGTTCAACCTGCAGCCGGTCGGCCAGTATTTCGTCCAGCTCTGCGGCACGACGCCCTGCGCGCTGCGCGGCGCCGAAGCGCTGAAGAAGGTCTGCGAGGACGTCATCGGCCCG
Source organism: Allobosea sp. MMO-172 (assembly GCF_037147855.1). Classification (NCBI taxonomy): domain Bacteria; kingdom Pseudomonadati; phylum Pseudomonadota; class Alphaproteobacteria; order Hyphomicrobiales; family Alloboseaceae; genus Allobosea; species Allobosea sp. MMO-172. The sequence continues at coordinate 129,824 of NZ_JBBCUM010000009.1, forward strand.
CAATCGACCGTGACCGCCGACGGCAAGCTCTCCTGGCTCGAGGTCGAGTGCCTCGGCGCCTGCTGCAACGCCCCGATGGCGCAGATCAATGTCGATTATTACGAGGACCTGACGCCGGCGAATTTCCGCCAGCTCCTCGACGACCTCCGCAATGGCCGCGCCACCAAGCCCGGCCCGCAGAACGGCCGCACCGGCTCCGAGCCGGAAGGCGGCCCGCAGACGCTGACCGACAAGGCCCTCTACGACGGCTCGATGATCGGCGCCGGCGACTGGCAGAAGCGCATCGTCGAGCAGCGCAAGGCTGCGGCCGAAGCCGCCGCCGCGAAGGCTGCCGCCGAGGCGGAAGCCAAGAAGGCTGCCGAGGCCGAGGCCAAGAAGGCGGAGGCGACGACTGCCGCAGTTGCCGAGAAGCCTGCGACGGAGACGGCCGCTGCCGCCCGCCCGCAGCCTTCCTCGCCGGCCCAGCCGTCCAACGCGGCCAAGGATACTCCGGCCGCCAGCGGCAAGGTCGAGAAGAAGGACGTCGCCGAGGCCTCAAAGCCCGCGACCGACGAGAGCAAGCCCGAACTGCTGGCCGCCGCGCGCGGCGGCAAGGGCGACGATCTCGAACTGATCTGGGGCGTCGGGCCGAAGCTCGGCAAGATGCTCAACGAGATGGGGGTCTGGCACTATGACCAGATCGCCAAATGGACACCGGCGGAGCTCGCCTGGGTCGATGCACGGCTGACCGGCTTCAAGGGCCGGGCGCTGCGTGACGACTGGATTGCTCAGTCGAAGAAGCTCGCGACGGGTTGGCGCCCGGAATCGAAGCTTGGCGACAAGCCGGCAGAGTGAGGCACCAGGACATGCTCGCAGATCGCGATCGCATCTTCACCAATCTCTACGGCCTGCATGACCGTACCCTGAAGGGTGCGATCCAGCGCGGCCATTGGGATGGCACCAAGTTCATCCTGGAGCAGGGCCGGGACTGGATCATCGACGAGATGAAGAAGTCCGGCCTGCGCGGCCGCGGCGGCGCAGGCTTCCCGACCGGGTTGAAATGGTCGTTCATGCCCAAGCAGAGCGACGGGCGCCCGCATTATCTCGTCGTGAACGCCGACGAGTCGGAGCCGGGCACCTGCAAGGACCGCGAGATCATGCGCAACGACCCGCATACGCTGGTCGAGGGCTGCCTGATCGCCTCCTTCGCCATGGGCGCGCATGCCGCCTATATCTATATCCGCGGCGAGTATGTCCGGGAGCGCGAGGCGCTGCAGCGCGCGGTCGACGAGGCCTATGAGGCCAAGCTCATCGGCAAGGACAACGTCCACGGCTATCCCTTTGATCTCTATGTGCATCACGGCGCCGGCGCCTATATCTGCGGCGAAGAGACGGCGCTGCTGGAGAGCCTCGAAGGCAAGAAGGGCATGCCGCGGCTGAAGCCGCCATTCCCCGCCAATATGGGCCTCTATGGCTGCCCGACGACGGTGAACAACGTCGAGTCGATCGCGGTGGCCCCGACCATCCTGCGCCGCGGCGCGAGCTGGTTCTCCTCGATCGGCACGCCGAACAATGTCGGCACCAAGCTCTTCTGCGTCTCGGGCCATGTGAACAAGCCCTGCAACGTCGAAGAGGCGATGGGCCTGACCTTCCGCGAGCTGATCGACAAGCATTGCGGCGGCATCCGCGGCGGCTGGGACAATCTCAAGGCGGTCATCCCCGGCGGCTCGTCGGTGCGCATGGTCCCGGCCGAGCAGATCATCGACACGCCGATGGATTTCGACTCGCTCTCGAAGCTGCGCTCCGGCCTCGGCACGGCGGCGGTGATCGTGATGGACAAGTCGACCGACATCGTCCGCGCCATCGCCCGCATCAGCCATTTCTACAAGCACGAGAGCTGCGGCCAGTGCACGCCCTGCCGCGAGGGCACGGGCTGGATGTGGCGCGTCATGGAGCGCATGGCCGAGGGCCGCGCCCAGAAGCGCGAGATCGACATGCTGCTCGACGTTACCAAGCAGATCGAGGGCCACACCATCTGCGCGCTCGGCGACGCCGCGGCCTGGCCGATCCAGGGCCTGATCGCGCATTTCCGGCACGAGATCGAGCAGCGCATCGACGACTATGCCGCCAACCCGCACAGCGAGCCTGTGCGCCTGATGGCGGCGGAGTGAGACCATGACGAAACTCCTCATCGATGGCATCGAGGTCGACGTTCCCGCGGAGTACACCGTGCTGCAGGCCTGCGAGGCGGCGGGCGTCGAGGTGCCGCGCTTCTGCTTCCACGAGCGTCTCTCGATCGCCGGCAACTGCCGCATGTGTCTCGTCGAGGTGAAGGGTGGCCCGCCGAAGCCGCAGGCCTCCTGCGCCATCGGCGTGCGCGACCTGCGCCCCGGTCCGAACGGCGAGCCGCCGGTCGTCCTGACCAAGTCGCCGATGGTCAAGAAGGCCCGCGAAGGGGTGATGGAGTTCCTGCTCATCAACCACCCGCTCGACTGCCCGATCTGCGACCAGGGCGGCGAGTGCGACCTGCAGGATCAGGCCATGGCCTATGGCGCGGACACTTCGCGCTATGCCGAGAACAAGCGCGCGGTCGAGGACAAGTATATCGGCCCGCTGGTCAAGACGACGATGACGCGCTGCATCCAGTGCACGCGCTGCGTCCGCTTCACCACCGAGGTTGCCGGTGCCTCCGATCTCGGCGCCATCGGCCGCGGCGAGGACATGGAGATCACGACCTATCTCGAGCAGGCGATGGCGTCGGAGCTGCAGAGCAACGTCGTCGATCTCTGCCCGGTCGGCGCGCTGACCTCGAAGCCCTACCAGAACAAGGCCCGGCCGTGGGAGCTCTCGAAGACCGAGAGCATCGACGTGATGGACGCCGTCGGCTCGGCCATCCGCGTCGACTCGCGCGGCAAGGAAGTGATGCGCATCCTGCCTCGCCTCAACGAGGCGGTGAACGAGGAGTGGATCTCCGACAAGACCCGCCACGTCGCGGATGGCCTCAAGACCCAGCGTCTCGACCGGCCCTATATCCGCGAGAACGGCCGCCTGCGCCCCGCAAGCTGGAACGAGGCTTTCGCCGCCATCGCCGGCAAGGTGAAGGCGACTTCGCCTGAGAAGATCGGCGCCATCGCCGGCGATCTCGCGGCTGTCGAGGACATGTTCGCGCTGAAGAGCCTGATCGCCTCGCTCGGCTCCGCCAATCTCGATGCCCGTCAGGATGGCACGAAGCTGCATCCGAAGTTCGGCCGCGCCTCCTACGTCCTCAACGCCGGCATCGCCGGCATCGAGGATGCGACCTCGCTGCTGATCATCGGTTCGAACCCGCGCCGCGAGGCGCCGATCCTGAACGCCCGCATCCGCAAGCGCTGGCTGCGCGGCGACCTCAAGGTCAGCGTGATCGGCGAGAAGGCCGACCTGACCTACGCCTACGACTATCTTGGCGCCGGTCCGGAGACGCTGGCCGAGGTCGTCAAGTCGGCCCAGGCCGCTGGCGGCAAGCCGATGGTGCTGGTCGGGCAGGGCGCTCTTGCCCGCACTGACGGCGAGGCTGTGCTCTCGCTCGCCGCCAAGGCGGCGCAGGCGCTTGGCGCCGTCGCCGAAGGCTGGAACGGCTTCGGCGTGATCCACACCGCCGCCGCCCGCGTCGGCGCGCTCGATCTCGGCTTCGTGCCGCAAGAAAACGCTGATGGATCGGGCGGTCTGGATGCGGCCGCGATGGTCAAGCCGGGCGCGCTCGACCTGCTCTTCCTGCTCGGCGCCGACGAGATCGAGGTGCCGGAAGGCGCTTTCGTCGTCTATCAGGGCACGCATGGCGACAAGGGCGCGCATCGCGCCGACGTCATCCTGCCGGGCGCGGCCTATACCGAGAAGTCCGGCACCTATGTGAACACGGAAGGCCGTGTGCAGATGGGCGACCGCGCCACCTTCCCACCGGGCGATGCCCGCGAGGACTGGGCGATTCTGCGTGCGCTCTCCGCGACGCTCGGCAAGACGCTGCCCTTCGACTCGCTATCCGGCCTGCGCAAGGCGCTCTACGAGGCGCATCCGCATTTCGCGGCGCTCGACAGCCTGTCAGCCAACGATGCTTCGGAGATCGGCAAGCTCGCCGGCCTCGGTGGCAAGACCGACAAGGCGGGCTTCGCGCCCGCCGTCGCCGATTTCTATCAGACCAACCCGATCGCGCGTGCCTCCGCCATCATGGCGGCATGCTCGGCGCTGGCCTCCGGCCGGCATCAGCAGGCGGCGGAGTAAGCGGCCATGAACTGGGACCTCGTCCTCGATATCGCGATCATCCTCGGCAAGAGCCTGCTGCTGCTGGTCTGCCTCCTGGTCTTCATCGCTTATATCCTGCTGGCCGACCGCAAGATCTGGGCGGCGGTGCAGCTTCGCCGCGGCCCGAACGTGGTCGGCCCCTTCGGCCTGTTCCAAAGCTTCGCGGACCTGATCAAGTTCGCGCTCAAGGAGCCGATCATCCCGTCCGGCGCCAACAAGGGCATCTTCCTGCTGGCGCCGTTCATCTCCTGCCTGCTGGCGCTCGGTGCCTGGGCGGTGATCCCGGTGGCGGAAGGCTGGGCGATCGCCGACATCAATGTCGGCGTGCTCTATATCCTCGCGATCTCCTCGCTCGGCGTCTACGGCATCATCATGGCCGGCTGGGCCTCGAACTCGAAATACCCGTTCATGAGCGCGCTGCGCTCGGCGGCACAGATGGTGTCCTACGAGGTCTCGATCGGCTTCGTCATCATCACCGTGCTGCTTTGCGTCGGTTCGCTGAACCTCTCGGCCGTCGTCGAGGCTCAAGCGAACCGCGGCCTGGCCCATGCGCTCGGCGTGCCGTGGCTCTCGATCCTGAACTGGTACTTCATCCCGCTCTTCCCGATGTTCGTGGTCTTCTTCGTCTCGGCACTGGCCGAGACGAACCGGCCGCCCTTCGATCTGGCGGAAGCCGAGTCGGAGCTCGTGGCGGGCTTCATGGTCGAGTATTCCTCGACGCCGTACCTGCTGTTCATGCTCGGCGAATACGTGGCGATCATGACCATGTGCTCGCTGACCACGATCCTCTTCCTCGGCGGCTGGGCTCCCCCGGTCGCGCTGCCGCCCTTCACCTGGCTGCCCGGCGTGTTCTGGTTCGCGCTCAAGGTCTGCCTGGTGTTCTTCATGTTCGCGCTGGTGAAGGCCTTCGTGCCGCGCTACCGCTACGACCAGTTGATGCGCCTGGGCTGGAAGGTCTTCCTGCCGCTCTCGCTCGCCTGCGTCGTGATCGTGGCGCTGGTGCTGCAGCTGACGGGCTGGGGCCCGGTGGCGGGATGATCAACCCGACGATCATGGGCCCGGCAGCGGGCATGGTCGTCGGTGGAATATGTTCCGTGGCGTTTGTCCTGTGGGTTTTCCGCAGGGACGTCGTAATGGGTGTTAAGGCTGCCCTCGTCGGGCTCATGGTCGGGGCATTCTTCGGCGGGTTCCTCGGATACAAGGGCGTCGCCTGGCTCGGGCTGGTGGCGCCATGAACAATGCAGGTCTGGTCGGTGCCGTGATCGGCTTCGCGTTGGGCTTGCTGGAATACCGGCTGATGTCGGCGGTGGTGATCGGGGCGCTCCGGCGCACGGATCGTTCGACGACGGAGGCCGAGAAGGCTGACTATGAGCGTCGCATCCGCATCCTGCGGGCGGTGCTGGTTGTGATGACGATCGGCTTGATGCCGGTCCTGGGTTTCGTGATCGGCCGGGCGTTGTTCGGCTGAGGATGTAAAGGACGAAGGCGATGTCACTCGCGCAAGCCGCAAGGGGCCTGCTGCTGAAGGAGTTCGTCGGGGCTATCGGCCTGTCGATGCGCTATTTCTTCAAGCCGAAGGCGACGCTGAACTACCCGTTCGAGAAGGGCCAGCTCTCGCCGCGCTTCCGTGGCGAGCATGCGCTGCGCCGCTATCCGAACGGCGAGGAGCGCTGCATCGCCTGCAAGCTCTGCGAGGCGATCTGCCCGGCGCAGGCCATCACCATCGAGGCCGGCCCGCGCCGCAACGACGGCACGCGCCGCACCACCCGTTACGACATCGACATGACCAAGTGCATCTACTGCGGCTTCTGCCAGGAAGCCTGCCCGGTCGATGCCATCGTCGAGGGGCCGAATTTCGAGTTCGCGACCGAGACCCGCGAGGAGCTGTTCTACGACAAGGACAAGCTGCTCGCGAACGGCGCGCGCTGGGAACGCGAGATCGCGCGCAACATCGCGATGGACGCGCCCTATCGGTGAGCGACCACCCTCCGGCGCCATCCCACGATGATGCCGAAGGACGTGACTGAGGATGCAGCCCCGCCGTGCGGTTGTCCCGCCCGGCGGGCCTGATTATAGACGCTCCAAATTGCTCGGGGTCTTTGAGTCCCGGAGCACGAACCAAACGAGGACCGCGCCGAAAAGGGGCGGGAAGGGCTGGCCGAGATGAATGCCGCAGCGGCTTTCTTCTATCTCTTCGCAGGGGTGACCGTGGCATCCGCCTTCATGGTGGTGACCTCGCGCAATCCCGTGCATTCGGTGCTCTATCTGATCCTGGCCTTCGTCAACGCGGCCGGGCTGTTCATGCTGCTCGGCGCCGAGTTCCTCGCGATGCTGCTGGTCGTCGTCTATGTCGGCGCGGTCGCGGTGCTCTTCTTGTTCGTGGTGATGATGCTCGACGTCGATTTCGCCGAGTTCCGCCAGGGCTTCCTGAATTATCTGCCGATCGGCGCGCTGATCGGCTTCATCTTCGCCGTCGAGCTGCTGCTGGTCGTCGGCGCCTGGGTCATCGATCCGCAGATCGTCAAGGCGCCGGTCGCCGCGATCCCGGCGGGCATCTCGAACACCGAGGCGCTCGGCCGCGTGCTCTACACCCAGTATGTCTACTACTTCCAGGCGGCCGGCCTCGTGCTGCTCGTCGCCATGATCGGCGCGATCGTCCTGACGCTGCGCGACCGTCACGGCATCAAGCGCCAGCACGTCCCGACCCAGAACGCCCGCACCAAGGACGCGGCGATGGCGGTCAAGCAGGTGCCCTCGCGCGCCGGCGTTCCCGAGGAGATGGCGTGATGACGATCGGACTGGGCCATTATCTCGCCGTCAGCGCCATCCTGTTCACGCTCGGCGTGCTCGGCATCTTCGTCAACCGCAAGAACATCATCGTCATCCTGATGTCGGTCGAGCTCATCCTGCTCTCGGTCAACCTGAACTTCGTCGCCTTCTCGAGCTTCCTGAACGACATCGTCGGGCAGGTCTTCGCGCTGCTCGTGCTCACGGTGGCGGCGGCTGAGGCCGCGATCGGCCTCGCCATTCTCGTCGTCTACTTCCGCAACCGCGGCACGATCGCGGTGGAAGACATCAACATGATGAAAGGCTGAGCGCGCCCCTGCGCCTGGACCTCACTGCCATGTATCACCTGATCGTCTTCCTCCCTCTCATCGGCTTCCTGATCGCCGGCCTCTTCGGCCGGCTGATCGGCGCGCGTGGCTCCGAGATCGTCACGACCTCGCTGCTGATCGTCTCCGCCCTCCTGTCCTGGGTCGCCTTCGTTCAGGTCGGCTTCGGCTCCGGCACGACCCGCGTGCAGGTCGCGAGCTGGATCTCGTCGGGCCAGCTCCAGGTCGACTGGGCCTTTCGCATCGATACGCTCACAGTGGTGATGCTGGTCGTGGTCAACACGGTTTCCAGCCTCGTGCATCTCTATTCGATCGGCTACATGCACGAGGATCCGCACCGTCCGCGCTTCTTCGCCTATCTCTCGCTCTTCACCTTCGCGATGCTGATGCTGGTGACGTCGGACAACCTCGTCCAGATGTTCTTCGGCTGGGAAGGCGTCGGTCTCGCCTCCTATCTCCTGATCGGCTTCTGGTATCAGAAGCCCTCGGCCAATGCGGCCGCGATGAAGGCCTTCATCGTCAACCGCGTCGGCGATTTCGGCTTCTCGCTCGGCATCTTCCTCGTCTTCGTGCTGTTCGGCTCGGTCGGCTTCGACGCGATCTTCCCGCGCGCCGGCGAGCTGGTGAACCAGAGCTTCCGCTTCCTCGGCTATGACTGGAACGCCCTGACCCTGACGTGCCTGCTGCTCTTCATGGGCGCGATGGGCAAGTCGGCGCAGTTCCTGCTGCACACCTGGCTGCCGGACGCGATGGAAGGCCCGACCCCGGTCTCGGCCCTCATCCATGCCGCGACCATGGTCACCGCCGGCGTCTTCATGCTGGCGCGCCTGTCGCCGGTCTTCGAATACGCCCCGGTCGCGCTTACCGTCGTCGTCGTCATCGGCGCCACCACCGCCTTCTTCGCGGCGACGGTCGGCCTCGTGCAGAACGACATCAAGCGCGTCATCGCCTATTCGACCTGCTCGCAGCTCGGCTACATGTTCGTCGCGCTCGGCGTCGGCAACTACGGCGCCGGCATCTTCCACCTGTTCACGCACGCCTTCTTCAAGGCTCTGCTCTTCTTGGGCGCCGGCTCGGTCATCCACGCGATGCATCACGAGCAGGACATGCGCAACATGGGTGGCCTGCGGAAGCACATCCCGATCACGGCCGCCGCCATGACGATCGGCACGCTGGCGCTGACGGGCTTCCCGTTCCTCGCTGGCTACTTCTCGAAGGACGCGATCATCGAGAGTGCCTATGCCGCTCATAGCGCTGCCGCGACGAGCTATGCCTTCCCGCTGCTGGTCATCGCGGCCTGCATGACCTCATTCTATTCGTGGCGGCTCTATTTCATGACCTTCGAGGGCAAGCCGCGCTGGGGCCATGGGCATGACTCGCATGGCCACGGTCATGACGACCACGCGCATGCCGCGCACGGCCACGACGATCATGCGCATGGTCATGACGATCACGGCCATGGCCATGGTCACGACCACACGCCGCATGAGAGCCCCTGGGTGATGCTGATCCCGCTTGCCGTGCTCTCGGTCGGCGCGATCGCGGCCGGCTTCGTCTTCAAGGAAGCCTTCATCGGCCACGATTTCGAGCATTTCTGGAAGTCGGCCCTGTTCATGGGCAAGGACAACCACATCCTGCACGCCATGCATGAAGTGCCGAAATGGGTCGTCTGGTCGCCCTTCGTGGCGATGGTGATCGGCTTCGTGCTGGCCTACCTGATGTATGTCCGCTGGCCGGAGATTCCGGGCAAGCTGGCGGCCGCCAACCCCGCGCTCTACAAGTTCCTGCTCAACAAGTGGTATTTCGACGAGCTCTACGACTTCCTGTTCGTGCGCCCGTCGAAATGGCTTGGCCGCTTCCTCTGGAAGAAGGGCGATGGATTGGTCATCGACGGCTTCGGCCCGGACGGCGTCTCGGCCCGGGTGGTCGACGTCACCAATCGGGTGGTCCGGCTGCAGACCGGCTATCTCTATCACTATGCCTTCGCCATGCTGATCGGCGTCGCTGGGCTCGTGACCTGGTATCTCGTGGCGCGCGGGTGAGATGATGTTGGGTTTCGGTATCCTCACCGGTCTTCTGATCCTGCCGCTGGTCGGCGCTGCCCTGATCCTGGTGCAGCGTGGCGATCAGTCGGCCGTCGATTCCAATGCGCGCTGGATCGCCCTGTTCACCACGGGCTTGACCTTCCTGCTCGCCTGCGTCGCCTGGTATCGCTTCGACATCGCCAATCCCGGCTTCCAGCTGGTCGAGACTCACGCTTGGGTCTCGGACGCCATCAAGTTCAAGCTTGGCGTCGACGGTTTCTCTTTCCCCTTCATCGTGCTGACGGCCTTCCTGATGCCGTTCTGCATCGTCGCGTCCTGGACCTCGGTCGAGAAGCGGGTGCGCGAATACATGATCGCGTTCCTGGTGCTGGAAGCGCTGATGATCGGCGTCTTCGCGGCGCTCGACCTCGTGCTGTTCTACCTGTTCTTCGAGGCAGGCCTGATCCCGATGTTCCTGATCATCGGCATCTGGGGCGGCAAGCGGCGCGTCTATGCCTCCTACAAGTTCTTCCTCTACACGCTGCTCGGCTCGGTGCTGATGCTGCTCGCCGTGATGGCGATGTATTGGAACGCCGGCACCACCGACATCCCGACGCTGCTGGCGCATAAATTCCCGTCGCAGATGCAGCCCTGGCTGTGGTTGGCCTTCTTCGCCTCCTTCGCGGTGAAGATGCCGATGTGGCCGGTCCATACCTGGCTGCCGGACGCGCACGTCGAGGCGCCGACCGCGGGCTCCGTCGTTCTGGCGGCGATCCTGTTGAAGATGGGCGGCTACGGCTTCATCCGCTTCTCGATCCCGATGTTCCCGGAAGCCTCGGCGCTGTTTGCGCCGCTGGTCTTCGCCCTCTCGGTCGTCGCCATCGTCTACACCTCGCTGGTGGCGCTGATGCAGGAGGACATGAAGAAGCTGATCGCCTATTCCTCGGTCGCCCATATGGGCTTCGTGACGATGGGCCTCTTCACCCTGACGCCGCAGGGCATTCAGGGCGCGATGTTCCAGATGGTCAGCCACGGGCTGGTCTCGGGCGCGCTCTTCCTCTGCGTCGGCGTGATCTACGATCGCATGCATACCCGCGAGATCGCTGCCTATGGCGGCCTGGTGAACCGGATGCCGGCCTATGCCGTCGTCTTCATGGTCTTCACCATGGCCAATGTCGGCCTGCCCGGCACGGCCGGCTTCGTCGGCGAGTTCCTGACGCTGCTCGGCGCCTTCCGCGCCAATCCCTGGGTGGCGTTCTTCGCGACCTCCGGCGTCATCCTCTCGGCGGCCTATGCGCTCTGGCTCTATCGCCGGGTCGTGTTTGGCGAGCTCACCAAGCCCGAGCTGAAGGACATCAAGGACCTGAACGTCCGCGAATACGTGACGCTGGTCCCGCTCGTCTTGCTGACGATCTGGTACGGCGTCCAGCCGCATACGATCCTCGACGCCTTCGCGGCGCCGACCGAAGCGCTCATCAAGAACTATCAGGCAGCCCTCGCCGTCGCGAAGACGGCGCTGGCGGTCGCGCAGTAAGGTCTCGTCATGGCTCTGCCCGCTCTCGGCCCGGCCCTGCCGGAAATCATCCTCGCCCTCGGCGCCATCGCGATGGTGCTGGTCGGCGCCATCCAGGGCGAGCGCGCCACGCGCCTGCTCGAAGGGTTGGCGCTGGCGCTGCTGGCGGTGGCGCTGGTGCTGGTCCTCTCAGGCACCGGCAAGATGCTGACCTTCAACGACGGCTTCATCGTCGACGGCTTCGCCCGCTTCATGAAGGTGCTGACCCTGCTGGGCGCCGGCGCCGCGATCCTGCTCTCGGCCGATACGCTGCGCCGCCAGGGCACGATGCGCTTCGAGTTCCCGATCCTCGTCGTGCTCTCGACCATCGGCATGATGATGATGATCTCGGCCAACGATCTCATCAGCCTCTATGTCGGCCTCGAGCTGCAGTCGCTGGCGCTCTATGTCGTCGCCGCCTTCGACCGCGACAACGCCAAGTCGACCGAGGCCGGCCTGAAGTATTTCGTGCTCGGCGCGCTTTCCTCCGGCATGCTGCTCTATGGCGGCTCGCTGGTTTACGGCTTCACCGGTACCGTCACCTTCCCGGGCATCGCGGCCGCGACCGCTGGCGGCCATGCCGGCATCGGCCTGATCTTCGGCATCGTCTTCATCGCGGCCGGCGTCGCCTTCAAGATCTCGGCGGTGCCGTTCCACATGTGGACGCCCGACGTCTACGAGGGCGCTCCGACCCCGGTCGCCGCCTTCTTCGCCTCGGCGCCCAAGATGGCTGCCATGGCGATGGTGATCCGCGTCTTCATCGGCGCCTTCCCGGGCGCGATCCATGACTGGCGCCAGATCATCGTCTTCATCTCGATCGCCTCGATGGGCCTCGGCGCCTTCGCCGCGATCGGCCAGACGAACATCAAGCGCCTGCTCGCCTACTCCTCGATCGCCAATATGGGCTATGCGCTGGTCGGCCTCGCCGCCGGCACGGCCGAGGGCGTCCAAGGCGTGATGACCTATATGGCGATCTATCTCGCCACGACGCTCGCCGCCTTCGCCTGCGTGCTGATGATGCGCCGCGACGGCAAGCTGGTCGAGGACATTTCGGAGCTCGCCGGCCTGTCCCGCACCAATGGCTGGATGGCCTTCGCAATGGCGATGATGATGTTCTCGCTCGCTGGCATCCCGCCGCTCGCCGGCTTCTGGGCGAAGTGGTACGTCTTCCTGGCCGCGATCAACGCGAAGCTCTACGTGCTCGCCGTCATCGGCGTGCTGACCAGCGTCGTCGGCGCCTACTATTACCTGCGCCTCGTCAAGGTGATGTATTTCGACGAGCCGAAGCCGGCTTTCGAGAAGGCGGACCTCGGCGTGCGCACCGTGCTGCTGGTCTCGGCGCTCTTCGTGCTGGTGCTCTCGCTGGTGCCGGCACCGCTCTTCGACTCGGCGGCCGCCGCTGCGAAGTCGCTGTTCTGAGCTGACGGCGCGTGCTCGGTGAGGCCGCCCGCGCCGCGGGCTATCGTTTGATCGTCCGCGACGAGGTCGGCTCCACCATGGAGGAGGCCCGTCGCGCGCTCGATCAGGGCGAGCCGGGCAAGCTCTGGATCGTCGCCCGCAGCCAGAACGCCGGCCGTGGCCGGCACGGCCGGCAATGGGGCTCGCCGCCCGGCAATCTCTACGTCAGCCTGCTGTTGACCGATCCGTGCGAGCCGGCGCTGGCGCCGCAGCTCGGCTTCGTCGTGGGCCTCGCGTTGCACGATGCCGCCGCGAAGCTGCTCGGCCCGGCCGCATCCGGCCTCCGGCTGAAATGGCCGAACGACCTTTTGCTTGACCGAGCCAAGACCTCCGGCCTGCTGCTGGAGGGCGATAGCCGGGCAGGGCGTTTCAACGTCATCGTCGGCTGCGGCGTCAACATCGCCTCCTGTCCGAACGACACGCCGTACCCGGCGACCTTCCTCAAGGCCGCCGCGCCGCAGGCCAATGTCGAGGCCATGCTGACGGGCCTGAGCGACGCCTTCGCCCAGCGCTTCGCCATCTGGTCTCAAGCCGGCGGTTTCGGCCCGACCCGCGCCGCCTGGTTGGAGCGCGCGGCCTTCCTTGGCGAGACCATCACCATCCGCCTGCCCGAAGGCCCGCTCAGCGGCACCTTCATCGGCCTCGACCCGATCGGGCGCCTCGAACTCGAAACCGAAACCGGCCGCCGCCTCATCGATGCCGGCGACCTTTTCTTCGGCCCGCCCGCCTGATTACGCAGTCCCGCTCGACCTCCGTCGATCTGGAGACGGTGTCGCGGGCGTGCTAGGGCTCGTTGCCATCACGCGGCATTAGATCAAGCCATTGCCAGAATCAGGATTGCCAGTGACCCGCTCCTCCGACCAGCTCGTCTTCGTTCCCCTCGGCGGCCTCGGCGAGATCGGCATGAATGCCGCTCTCTACGGCTTCGGGCCCGAGGGACGACGAAAGTGGATCCTGGTCGATTGCGGCCTGTCCTTCGCCGGGCCGGAGGCGCCGGGCGTCGATATCGTCCTGCCCGATCTGAGCTACATCATCGAGGAACGGGCGAACCTGCTGGGCATCGTCATCACCCACGCCCATGAGGACCATATCGGCGCGCTCGCCGCGCTCTGGCCCTCGCTGCGCGCGCCGGTCTATTGCACACGCTTCGCCGCCGGCCTCCTCGCCACGCGCCGCCTCTCCGAGCCGGGCGCGCCGAGCGTCGAGCTCAACGTCGTGCCGCAGGGCGGGGCGATCACGCTCGGACCCTTCGACATCGAATTCGTGCCCGTGGCCCATTCGATCCCGGAATCGAACGCGCTCGCGATCCGCACGCCGGCCGGCCTCGTCGTCCATACCGGCGACTGGAAGATCGACCCGACCCCGCGCGTCGGCCTGCCGACCGACGAGAAACGCCTGCGCGAACTCGGCGAGGAGGGCGTGCTGGCGCTGGTCTGCGATTCCACCAATGTCATGCGCGACGGCACGAGCCCGAGCGAGGCCGATGTCGCCGCCAAGATGAAGGAGCTGGTCGCCTCGGCGCCCGGCCGCGTCGCCGTCACCACCTTCGCCTCCAATGTCGCGCGTCTGCGTGCCGTCGCGGAAGCGGCGATGGCCAATGACCGCGAGGTCGTCGTCGTCGGCCGCGCCATGGACCGCGTCATCGATGTCGCCCGCGAATGCGGCTATCTCGACGGCATTCCCGGCTTCCGTCCGGTCGACGCCTATGGCTACCTCCCGCGCGACAAGGTCGTGGCGCTGGTCACCGGCAGCCAGGGCGAACCGCGCGCCGCGCTTTCGCGCATCGCCTCCGACGACCATCCCGAGATCGCGCTTTCGCCCGGCGACCGCGTGATCTTCTCCTCGCGCACCATTCCCGGCAACGAGAAGTCGGTCGGCAACATTCTGAACGCGCTCGCCCGCGACAAGATCGAGATCATCACCGACCGGACCCATCTGGTCCATGTCTCCGGCCATCCGCGCCGCGAGGAGATGGCCCGGCTCTATGGCTGGCTGAAGCCGCAGATCGCGATCCCCGCCCATGGCGAGGACCTGCATCTGTCCGAGCATGAAACCTTCGCCCGCAGCCTCGGCGTGAAACATGTCCTGCGCGCCGGCAACGGCGATGTGGTCGCGATTTCGGCTGAAGGCGCCCGCAAGGTGGATGAGGCCCCGCATGGCCGGCTCTACCAGGACGGTTCCCTGCTGGTGAGCGCGCTCGAGAAGACGATCCAGGAGCGCCGTCGCCTGTCCTTCGCCGGCATCGTTTCGATTGCGGTTGCCATCGATGAGAAGGGCGGCATTGCCGGGGAGCCGGAGATTGCCGTGCTCGGCCTGCCGCCGCGCACCCTTGGCGGCATCGATTTCGACGAGTTCGTCGCCGATACGGTCAGCGACCTGCTCGACAACATTCCCAAGGCCCGCCGCCGCGATCCCGAAGCCCTGCGCAACGCGCTGGAGCGCGGCGTGCGCAGCGCGGTCAACGAGGAGTGGGGCAAGAAGCCGCTGGTGCATGCGCTGGTGGTCGAGGTGTAGGGTAGGCTCTTTATGAACCGCGCGTGGTCATCCCGGGCGGAGCGAAGCGCAGACCCGGGATCCATTCCGGAACGGTTCAGGCATGGATCCCGGATCGGCGCCGCTCGCGCGGCTTGTCCGGGATGACACGGTGTTTCTGAGTTGAACGGATGTGATCGGGAAAAGTGACATGATCGGACGCCTGAACCACGTCGCCATAGCGGTGAAGGACCTCGAAGCCTCGACGGCGCTCTATCGGGATACGCTCGGCGCGCGCGTGTCGCAGCCGCAGGCCGAGCCGGAGCACGGCGTAACCGTCGTCTTCGTCGAATTGCCCAACACCAAGATCGAGTTGCTGGAGCCGCTCGGCGCCGATTCGCCGATCGCCAAGTTCCTTGAGCGCAATGCCGACGGCGGCATCCACCACATCTGCTACGAGGTCGACGATATCCTTGCGGCGCGTGACCGCCTGAAGGCGCAAGGCGCCCGCGTGCTCGGCTCCGGCGAGCCGCGCATCGGCGCCCATGGCAAGCCGGTGCTGTTCCTGCACCCCAAGGATTTCCTGGGCACGCTGGTCGAGCTCGAACAGGCCTGACGACGATGACCGACTTCGCTTCGACCGAGATCGCTTTCCTGGGCCAGCCAGAAGCCGGCTCGCCGCGCCCCTTCAGCGCCGCGACTGTCGCGGGCGGGCTCGTCTTCGTCTCCGGCCATTCGGCGCCGCATGATCCGGCGCGCGGCATCCATCGTGGTGAGACCCCGGCCGAGGAGGTGCGCAATGCGCTCGGCCGCATCTCTGAGATTCTCGCCGAGGCCGGAAGCTCGCTCGACCGCGTCGTCCAGATGACGATGCTGATCACCGATCCGGCCGACTATGCCGCCTGCAACGCCGAGTATGTGAAGCATTTCCCGGGCGGCCTGCCGGCTCGCCATACCGCGCGCTTCGGCGTGCCGACCGAGGCGAAGGTCGCCTTCTCCTGCATCGCGCTCGCGGGGAAGGCGGCATGAACGTCGTCGGCGGCCTCGCCCTCTATTTCGTGATCTGGTGGATCACGCTCTTCGCGGTGCTGCCCTTCGGCATCCGCAGCCAGGAGGAGGCGGGTGACGTGGTGGCCGGCACGGAGCCCGGCGCGCCTGTGCTGCCGGGCCTGGTGAAGAAGGCCGTCATCACCTCGCTGATCGCGGCGGTGATCTTCGCCGGCGTCTGGTATGTCTGGGTGACCTACGACATCTGAAGATTGGCGCGCCCGCTCAGGGTACCGCCCAAGAAAAAAGGCAAGGCCGATGCCTTGCCTTTGGTAGTCCGCTTTTTACCGCTGCACCGGCGCACGTCTTCAAGAAGCATGCAACTCATTTTGCAAGGCGGGCGTTTGTTCCTCCCAAGACCTGGTCCGCAGCGCTTCGACCTGCAAAGCGCTCCCAGCGCCGGAAGGATTAGCCGATTGTGACGGCGCTGTCATCAGTTTAGGCAGCGTCAGCCTGGAATTTTTGCAAGATTAGTCTCCATTGCACTTGTGCAGTGCAGCAAGGGCAGGTCGCGGATCGCCGGGACGCCTTGTTCCGGCCAAAGGATAGGGCTATCGACCGGCATCCGCCGGGCTCGCTGGCGGCCATGGAGATTTTCATGCTGCGCAGCTCGCTCGCCGCCCTTGCCGTCGTCGCCTCGTTCGGTTTCGCTCAGGCGCAGACGCCGAAGCCCGATCCCGAGAACACCGTCATCCTCGAGACCAAGGACGGCCCGGTGACGATCCGCCTGCGGCCCGATCTCGCGCCGAAGCATGTCGCCCAGATCAAGACGCTGGTGAAGCGCGGCTTCTATGACGGCATCGTCTTCCACCGCGTCATCGACGGCTTCATGGCCCAGACCGGTGACCCGACCGGCACCGGCACCGGCAAGTCCGACCTGCCGAACCTGCCCGCCGAATTCACCCCGACCCCCTACAAGGTCGGCTCGCTCGGCATGGCCCGTTCGTCCTCGCCGGATTCGGCCAATTCGCAGTTCTTCATCTGCTACGAGGGCTGCGGCTCGCTGACTGGCCAGTACACGCTGTTCGGAGAGGTCGTCTCCGGCATGGACGCCGTGCGCAAGATCAAGAAGGGTTCCAGCGCCAATAACGGCCAGGTGAGCGGCCCTGACAAGATCGTCCGCATGCGCATGCAGGCCGACGCCAAGTAAGGCAGGATACGTGCGCGCAGGGCGAGCCGGGGAGGGCGCGGCGATGGCTCGGACGGCCCTGGTCGGGATCGCCCTGGCGCTGGGGTTCAACGGAGCCCTGGCGCAGGACACGCGCGATCTCGGCCTGCCGCCGCCATCCGGCTCGCAGAATCCGGTTCTGCCGCCGCCTTCGGGCTCACAGAACCCGATCCTGCCGCCGCAGAGCGGCCAGCGCTACAATCCGGGGATCGGCGGCCCGTTCAGCGGCAGCGACATCCCCGGCCTCGACCAGCGCGGGCTCGGCGCGCCGCGGCCGCTGCGCGGCAGTGGCGAGATCGGCCTGATCGGCCAGGTCACGCCCGACAATCAGCACGATGGCTCCGAGGCCGTCGATCGACTCGACGAGATCGCCCCGGCCATCCAGCGCTGCTGGAACCCGCCGCCATTGCCTGGCGACCTGACGGGCGCGATGGTCTCGCTTCGCTTCAGCCTGCGCCGTGACGGCAGCCTCTTCGGCCAGCCCCGCGTCACCTGGGAGACCAAGCGCGGCGACGCCGAGTTTCAGCGACGCTTCAGCGATTCCGCCGTCGCCGCCATCAGCTCCTGCACGCCGATGAGGTTGTCGGCGGGCCTCGGAGCGAGTATCGCGGGGCGACCCTTCACCATTCGCTTCCACGGCCGCACGCGGCTCAACGAAAGGCAGACCTGATGTCGCTGGATCCCGAGAACACCATCGTCATGGAAACCACCAAGGGCAAGGTGGTGATCAAGCTGCGTCCCGACCTCGCGCCCGGCCATGTCGAGCGCATCAAGCTGCTCGCCCGCGAGGGCTTCTATGACGGCATCGTCTTCCACCGCGTCATCGACGGCTTCATGGCCCAGGTCGGTTGCCCGCACGGCACCGGCACCGGCGGCTCGAGCTATCCGGACCTGAAGCAGGAGTTCAACGCCGAGCCGCATGTCCGCGGCATCTGCTCGATGGCCCGCGCCCAGAACCCGAACTCGGCCAACAGCCAGTTCTTCATCGTGTTCGACGATGCCCGCTTCCTCGACAAGCAGTACACTGTCTGGGGCGAGGTCGTCGAAGGCATGGACAATGTCGACAAGATCAAGCGCGGTGAGCCGGTGCGCGATCCCGACTCCATCGTCTCGATGAAGGTGATGGCCGACGCGGCCTGAGGGCTCGCTTCGGAACCTCGGAGTCATCCCGGGCTTGACCCGGGATCCATGCTGGAGCGCCTCTTGTCGAGCTTCAGGCATGGATTCCGGCTCTCCGCTCCGCTGCGGCCGGGATGACCTGCGCGTTCCTGTGACAGGAAGCCGGCTTTAGTCCGATGAACGTCGATCTCTTCGATTTCGACCTGCCTGAGGATCGTATCGCGCTGCGGCCCGCCAGTCCGCGCGATACGGCGCGGCTGCTCGTCGTGCGTCCGGGCACAGCCGAGCCGCTGGAGGATCGCGGCATCCGCGATCTCGTCTCGCTGCTTCAGCCCGGCGATGCGCTCGTCCTCAACGATACCCGCGTCATCCCGTCTCGCCTGCGCGGGCGGCGTTATCGCGGCGCGGATTCGGCGCGTATCGAGATCATGCTGCACAAGCGCGAGAGCGAGGATCGCTGGCTCGCCTTCGCCCGGCCGGCCAAGAAGCTGGCGCTTGGCGAACGCGTGGTTTTCGATTCGGACGCCGCCAGCAATGCTTGCGAGCTCGGCCGTCTCCATGCCGAGGTCATCGCCAAGGGCGAGGGCGGCGAGGTCGAGTTGCAGTTCAGCCTGACCGGCGCCTATCTCGACGAGGCCATCGCGCGGCTCGGCGAATTGCCGCTACCGCCCTATATCGCCGGCAAGCGCCCGACCGACAGCGCCGACACGGCCGATTACCAGACCAATTTCGCCCGGAAGGACGGAGCCGTCGCGGCGCCGACCGCGGGCCTGCATTTCACGCCGGAGCTGCTGGCGGCACTGGACGCGTGCGGCATCAGCCGGCATTTCGTCACGCTCCATGTCGGCGCCGGCACCTTCCTGCCGGTGAAGGCCGATGATACCGAAGACCACCGCATGCATGCCGAATGGGGCACGGTTTCGCCCGAGACCGCGGCGGCCCTCAACGCCGTCAAGGCGAAGGGCGGGCGCATCGTCTGCGTCGGCACGACCTCGCTACGCCTGATCGAGAGCGCGGCGGCCGAGGACGGCACGATCCGGCCCTTCTCCGGCGACACCGCGATCTTCATCACGCCGGGCTACCGCTTCCGCGCGGTCGACATGCTGATGACGAACTTCCATCTGCCGCGCTCGACGCTGTTCATGCTCGTCTCCGCTTTCTGCGGACTCGACATGATGAAACGGGCCTATGCCCATGCGATCGCAGCGAATTACCGCTTCTACTCCTACGGTGACGGCAGCCTGCTCTTCCGGGCAGGCTGACCGCCCCGCAGGTCTTACTTCGCCGGCAGAGGCGGCACGCCCTTGTGCCAGACCGGCCAGTCCGCGACGATGTGGTCGACCACCTTCGAGCCGACGGCCTCGATATTGGCGACGGTCTCGGCGAAGCCACCCGCCGTCTGGCCGGGCGCGGGATCGAGATGCTGCAGCGTCGTCTCGTTCGGGTTGCCCTGGTCGAAATTGACCGCGCCGCGCAGGCTCATGATCCGGTCGGTGCCGAACTGCCGTTTGATCACCAGCGTGATCGCGGCCGCCTCCATCTCGGTGATCACGTAGTCGTCGGCGCCGTAGAGCTTGGCCATGTATTGCGCTTCCTTCGACAGGCCCGGCCCGTGGAAGAAGGTGTCGCCGGTCATATGCGTGCCGACCTGCACGGAGGGCGCGGCCTGCGCCCGCTTGTCGGGATAGCGCATGCGGTACTGCTTGGCGGAATCGGAGTCCTGCAAGTTCACGCCGGAGCCGAGCTTCACCGCCCAGTTCACCAGCGCCGGGTTGAGCTGGAAGACGCGATAGCTCTCATAGCCCTTGCGCGGCATGAAGACCGGCTCGCCCGGCTTGCCTTCCTCCGGCGCCCAGCGATGGCCGAGATCGTAATCGACCAGCCAGCTGCCCCAGGAGACGTCGCCGATCGTGCCGCGGGAGGGCGGCGTGCCGGCGACGCCGCTCAGCACGAAATAGGCCTGCGAGAAGTCATAGGCCGGATCGAGCAGAATCGCCTGCATCGAGGAGGACGAGTTGACCTTGCCCATGCCCAGCACGGCGCCGCAGACGCCGTCGCCATTGCAATAGACCGGCTTCAGCGCGCCCTTGACCTCATGCGGCTGGCTCGCCCTCCAGTAGCGCTCGTACCAGTGCTGGAACTCGCCCGCCCGGTCGCCGGTGTTCTGGCCGATCTCGAACATCGCGGCGATGAAGACCTTGACCTTGATCGGCGGGGTCTGCGCTGTGGCGGGCGCAGCAAGCGCGCCGAAAGCCGCGAAGCTGAGGGCGGCGAGGCCGGCCCGTCTGGTGATCGTCTGGTTCATGCAAGCTCTCCACGGCCGAAAGCTGAAGGGGCCGTCCGGTGCCGGCGCAGCAAGGGCCGGGCCAATTTTGCCATGGCGGGGCTGCGGCCGTCCATCGCAGCGCGATGCGCCATGCGCTGAACCGGCTCGCATTCCCGGTCTGAAAATGCTACCGGGCTCCCAACAGGGATTTTGACAGTCAAATGGCCGATATTTTTCGCGAGATCGATGAGGAAGTCCGCCGCGACAAAGCCGCGGAGCTCTGGAAGAAATATGGCTGGCTTCTCACCAGCCTCGCCGTGCTGGCGGTGCTTGCTGTCGCTGGCTGGCAGTTCTGGCTGCACCGCGAGAATCAGGCCTCGCAGGCCGTCGGCGCGCGCCTTGAAGCCGCGCTGAAATCCTCGCGCGATGGCGACGCCACGCAGGCCGAGACCATCCTGAAGGAGCTCTCGGCCACGGCGCCCGCCGGCTATCGTCTGATCGCCCGCTTCCGCCTCGCCGCCGAGACCGCCAAGCGCGATCCGGCCGCCGGCGTCGCCGCCTTCGATGCGCTCGCCAACGACGCCTCGCTCGACCAGACCTCTCGCGACCTCGCCAAGCTGCGCGCCGGCATCCTGCGCGTCGACCTCGCGCCCTATCCGGAGGTCAAGGCAGCGCTGGAGCCGCTCGCGACGGCGCAGGGCGTCTGGCGCCACACGGCCCGTGAGTTCCTCGGCATCGCTGCGCTCAAGGCCAATCTCTTCGAGGATGCCGGGCGCTGGTTCGATGCCGCGATCACCGATCCGCAGGCACCGCAGGCCCTGCGCCAGCGTGTCGAGCTCTATCTCGCTCTGGTCCGTGGCGGTCCCGTCACGGTGAAGAACTGAACCGGAGCCTCGCTCCAACGGCGCCGCCGCCCCGGTTTCCTGCTTCGGCAGGCCGGGACGACGGCGAAAATGTGTGAAATCTGATGACAGCCATCGTCGCCCTGATCGGGCGCCCCAATGTCGGCAAGTCGACGCTGTTCAACCGGCTGGTTGGCAAGAAGCTTGCGCTGGTCGACGATCGGCCGGGCGTTACGCGCGACCGCCGCGAGGGTGACGCCACCCTCGGCCATCTCCGCTTCAAGGTGATCGATACCGCCGGTCTCGAAGAGGCCGACAAGGATTCGCTCGCCGGTCGCATGCGCGCCCAGACCGAGACTGCGATCGCGCAGGCCGATGTCGTGCTCTTCATGATCGACGCCCGCCTCGGCATCACGCCGATGGACCAGCCCTTCGCCGATCTGGTGCGCCGCTCCGGCAAGCCGGTGATCCTGCTCGCCAACAAGGCCGAGGGGAAGAAGGGCACCGACGGCATCATCGAGTCCTACGGGCTCGGCCTCGGCGACCCCGTGCCGTTCTCGGCCGAGCATGGCGAGGGCACCTCGGATCTGCTCGAGGCGCTGATGCCTTATATCCCCGATGAATCCGAGGATGACGAGGACGAGGAAGCGGCCTGGGCAGACGTTCCCGCTGCCGATTCGGACGACGAGGAGGATATCGATCCCGATCGCCCCTTGCGGGTCACCATCATCGGCCGTCCGAACGCCGGCAAGTCGACGCTGGTCAACCGCATGATCGGCGAGGAGCGGATGCTGACCGGCCCCGAGGCCGGCATCACCCGCGATACCATCTCGGTCGACTGGGAATGGCGTGGCCGCAAGGTCAAGCTCTTCGACACCGCCGGCATGCGCAAGCGCGCCCGCATCGAGGAGAAGCTGGAGAAGCTCTCCGTCGCCGATTCGCTGCGCGCGATCCGCTTCGCCGAGGTCGTGGTCGTGCTGCTCGATGCGACGATCCCCTTCGAGAAGCAGGATCTGACGCTGGTCGACCTGACCGAGCGTGAGGGCCGCTCCGTCGTCATCGGCCTCAACAAATGGGACCTCGTCGCCGACAAGCAGGGCCTGCTGGCCGAGCTCAAGGAGAAGGCCAACCATCTGCTGGCGCAGGTTCGCGGCGTGCCGATCATCCCGCTCTCCGGCCTCGCCGGCGAGGGCATCGACAAGCTGATGCAGGGCGTGTTCTCGGCCTATGGCGTCTGGAACCGCCGCGTTTCGACCGCGCGCATCAATCGCTGGCTTGAAGGCGTGCTCTCGGCCCATCCGCCCCCGGCCGTGGCCGGTCGGCGCATCAAGATCCGCTACATGACGCAGGCCAAGGCCCGGCCGCCGACCTTCGCGCTGTTCGGCAACCAGCTGGATCATCTGCCGGTCTCCTACACGCGCTATCTCGTCAACAACCTGCGGGATGCGTTCGAGCTTCCGGGTACGCCGATCCGCCTGCATCGCCGCGGCGGCGCCAATCCCTATGACAAGGAGCGCAAGGGCTGATGAAGGTCGCGGTCGTCGGCGCCGGTATCGCCGGGCTTTCCACCGCCTGGTCGCTGAACAAGCGCGGGCATGAGGTGACCCTGTTCGAGCAGGCACCGCAGATCCCCAACCCCTATGCGGCCTCCGGCGACCAGCACCGCATCATCCGCCGCGCCTATGGCGGCGCCGACGGTTATGCCCGGACCATCACCGAGGCCTTCGAGGCCTGGAGCGAGCTCTGGGCCGATCTCGGCAGGCAGCATTATGCGCCCTGCGGCGTGCTCGGCATCTCCCAGACGCAAGGCGACGAGGGCGAGGAATACCGCGAGGGCCTCGACCGCATGGCCTCGCCCTACGCGCTCTATGACGCAGCCGAGACGGCCCGGCGTTATCCCTTCATCGACGCGGCGACGATCCGCTACGCCTATCTCAGCCCCGAGGGCGGTGCGCTGTTCCCGGCCCGCATCGCCGCCGACATGGTGCGTCTGCTGCGCGAGCGCGGCGTCACTCTGCGCGAGGGCACAACGGTTACCGCGATCGATCCCGAGAGCGGCCGCATTGTCCTTGCCGATGGCGAGGCGGCGAGCTTCGACCGCGTCGTGATCAGCTCCGGCGCCTGGGTGCTGAAGCTCCTGCCCGAGCTTGCAGACGTCCTGACGACCTATCGCACGGCCGTCGCCTATCTAGCTCCGCCCGATGATCTGAAGGCCGCCTGGGAGGCCGCTCCGGTCATCGTCGATGTCGGCGGCTCGGTCGATGGCTATGTTCTGCCTCCGGTCGACGGCACCGGCCTCAAGGTCGGCGCCGGCGTGCACAAGCGCCCTCGCCAGCCCGATGAGGAGCGCGAGCCGCGGGCGGGCGAGGGCGAGCAGATCCGCGATTATTTCGCGCCGCCCTTTGCGCGCATCGCCGAGTACCGCGTCGAGCGTGTGGTCACTTGCGCCTACACCTTCACGGCGGATCGCAAGTTCCTCTCGCGGCAGATCGGCCGCGTGATAGCGGTCTCGGCCTGCTCGGGCCATGGCTACAAGTTCGGCGCGGCGGTCGGCCGGCGCGTCGCGGCGGCCGTGGAAAGCGGCGATCAGGCTGGCTTGCTGCGCTGGCTCAGGGCCGAATAGCGATTGCGGTCGCGCGCATGCTCGAAACCGTCAGCGCGCTCTTCGTCGATGCCGACCAGAAGGTCCTGCTCGGCCTGCGTGCCGTCTGGAAACAGGCCTGGCCCGGCCATTGGGATGCGATCGGCGGGCGCGTCGAGCCCGGCGAGGCGCTGGAACAGGCCCTGCTGCGGGAGTGCCGCGAAGAGGTCGGCCTGGTACCGACGCGCTATGAACTGGTGCTGTCGGAGGCCGAGCGCTTCCCGGAGCGCAACGGCGCCGCGCTCCATCACATCTATGTCGTCAGAGCCTGGGAAGGCGGAGCGGCCGTCAATCTCGTCGACGAACATGACGAGATCCGCTGGTTCGGCCTGGAGGAGATGGCGGCCCTGCCGAACCTCACCATCCCCGACCTGATCACGCTGGTGCAGGCCGCGCTGGCGCGCGGCTGAGCAGCCTCAGACCGGCAATTGCGGGGTGAGGACCTTGCCCTGCGGGAAGTCGAAGATCTTGCCGCTCTCGCTCCAGTCGGGCGAAGCCAGCCTGACCAGATGCGGCGCCAGCTCTTCCGGCGTCTTCAGCGTCTCCGGGTCTTCGCCCGGCATCGCCTCGGCCCGCATCTTGGTGCGGAGGGGGCCGGGGTTGACCAGCATGAGCTTGACCGGCGTCGTCGCCGTCTCGGCCGCATAGGTGCGCCCCAGAGCCTCCACCGCGGCCTTTGAGACCGAATAGGGACCCCAATAGGCCGTGCACTTATGCGCCGCGCCCGAGGTCATCAGCAGCACGCGGCTGGCATCCGAGGCGCGCAATGCCGGATCGAGCGCCTTGAGCAGGCGCCAGTTGGCGGTGACGTTGATGTCGAAAACCCTAGCCCAGTCCTTCTCGGTGACATGGTCGAGCGGGCTGAGCGAGCCGAGCACGCCGGCATTGGCGAGCAGGATGTCGAGCTTGCCCCAGCGCTCCGTCACGGCATGGCCGAGCTTCTCCAGCCCGCCGGCATCGGCAAGGTCGAGCGGGACGAGGGTGGCGCTGCCGCCGATCGCGACGATCTCGTCGTCGAGCTCCTCAAGCGCGCCGGCGGTGCGGGCGAGCGCGATGACATGCGCACCGGCTTCCGCGAAGGCGAGCGCCGCGGCGCGGCCGATGCCGCGCGAGGCGCCGGTGACGAGCGCGACGCGCCCCTGCAATGGTTTGGTCATGATGAGAGTTGCCCCGGTTCCTTTACGCGCCGTCATCCCGGACAAGCCGCGATAGCGGCGCCGATCCGGGATCCATGCCGGAGCGCTTCCGATCAAGGTTCAGGCATGGATCCCGGGTCTGCGCTGCGCTTCGCCCGGGATGACAGCCCATTCTTTCGAAAGATCAGCCGGCTTCAGCCAGCAGCGAGATCTGCTGCTTGGCGCTCTCGCCGATCACGTCGGTCAGCGAGGTCGGATAGTCGCCGGTGAAGCAATGGTCGGTGAATTGCGGCCGGGTGGGGTCGCGGCCCTCATGGCCCATGGCGCGGTAGAGCCCGTCCACCGAGATGAAGGCCAGCGAATCCGCGCCGACGAACTGGCGCATCTCTTCCAGCGAATGGGTCGCGGCGAGCAGCTTCTCCCGGTCCGGCGTGTCGATGCCGTAATAGTCGGGATGGGTGATCGGCGGCGAGGAGATGCGGAAATGGACCTCGCGGGCGCCGGCCTCGCGCATCATCTTCACGATCTTGAACGAGGTCGTGCCGCGCACGATCGAATCGTCGACGAGCACGACGCGCTTGCCCTCGACCACCGAACGGTTGGCCGAGTGCTTCAGCTTGACGCCGAGCTCGCGGACCTTCTGCGTCGGCTCGATGAAGGTGCGGCCGACATAGTGGTTGCGGATGATGCCGAGCTCGAAGGGGATGCCGCTGGCCTGGGCATAACCGAGCGCCGCCGGCACGCCGGAATCCGGCACGGGCACGATGACATCCGCATCGGCCGGGGATTCCTGGGCCAGGACCGCGCCCATCGCCTTGCGGCGCTCGTAGATGCTGCGGCCCTTCACGATGGAATCGGGACGGGCGAAATAGATGTACTCGAAGATGCAGGGGCGTTCCGCCACGGGCGGGAAGGGCTTGTGGCTCTCGATCCCGGTCTCGGAGATGATCACGACCTCGCCGTTCTCGACCTCGCGGATGAACTTGGCGCCGATGATGTCGAGCGCGCAGGTTTCCGAGGTCAGGATGGGCGCGCCGTCGAGCTCGCCAAGCACGAGCGGGCGGATGCCGAGCGGATCGCGGGCGCCGATCAGCTTCTTGTTGGTGATGCCGACGAAGGCGTAGGCGCCCTCGATCTGGCGGATCGCCTCGATGAAGCGGTCGACGAAGTTCTGCTTGCGGCTGCGGGCGACGAGATGCAGCAGCACCTCGGTGTCCGAAGTCGACTGGTAGATCGCGCCGTCGCGGACGAGGTTGCGGCGCAGCGTCAGCCCGTTGGTCAGGTTGCCGTTATGCGCGACGGCGAAGCCGCCGCCATGCAGTTCGGCGAAGAGCGGCTGGACGTTGCGCAGGATCGTCTCGCCGGTGGTCGAGTAGCGGACATGGCCGATCGACTGCTTGCCCTTGAGCTTGTCGATGACGCTCGCTTCCGAGAAGGCGTCGCCGACGAGGCCGAGACGACGCTCCGAATGGAAGCGCTTGCCGTCGAAGGAGACGATGCCCGCCGCCTCCTGGCCGCGATGTTGCAGGGCGTGCAGGCCGAGCGCGGTCAGCGCCGCGGCATCGGCATGGCCGTAGATGCCGAAGACGCCGCATTCCTCCCGCAGCCGGTCGGCATTGGGATCGAAGGCGGTATCACGCTCGGTTTGCGAGATCATGTCTTGCTCCAGGCAGATGGCTTGGGCTGATGTTCTACGCGCTAATTAGGGACGGGCTGGGGCAGGCGCAACCGGTGCCGGCGTCGCGGGGCTGCGCGGCTCCTCCGCCGGAGCCTCCGGCGCGGTCTCGCCGGCCGGCTTCTTCAGCAGGTTCTTGATGAAATCGGCGTTCACGTCTTGCGGCAGCATGGCGATCAGCGAGCGGCCGGTCTCCTCCAGCATCGGCTTGGCCTTGGCGTCCTTGGCCCAGACCGGAAGCTTCTCGCTGCCGACCAGCGCCGTGAAGAAGACATAGCCGATCACCGCCAGCAGCAGGCCGCGCGCGGCGCCGAAGACGAAGCCGAGCGTGCGATCCAGCGCACCGATGCGCGAATCCAGCACGAAATCGGAGATGCGGGCCGTGATCAGCGAGACGACGATCAGCGTGCCCAGGAACAGCGCAGCGATCGCCGCCACCAGCGCGATCGTGTCCTGAGCCGAGCTGGCCGGGATGTACTGCTTGATGAAGGGCACGAGCTGCGGGTGGAACACCCAGGCCACGGCCGCGGCGGCGACCCAAGAGGCGATCGCCAGCACTTCGCGCGTGAAGCCGCGCACGGCTGCGAGCAAAGCCGAGATCAGAACCACGCCGATGACGACGAGATCGAGAATGGTGACAGGCATTGGGAGGGCCGCTTTGCTGTGGTCAGGTGCCGACCGGCCGGAGGCAGGGCGGCCGTTTCGGCTTTGCTATACGCGTTCCGGGGCTTTCCGTCACCCTTTGGGCAGAGTCATTTCACATCTCTGCGAGGAGCGCGTGCCGCGATATCGGCAACGAGTTCCGTGACATGACCGAAACGGCGCAGGGTCAGCCCGTTGCCGTCGCCGTGATCGGCGCCGCCGGCCGGCATCAGCGCGGCCTCGAAGCCGAGCTTGGCGGCCTCCCGGAGGCGTGCCGCTGCGACCGCGACCGGCCGAATCGCGCCCGACAGCGCGATCTCGCCGAAATAGACCGCTTCCTGCGGCAAGGTCGCGCCGCTCAGCGAGGACACCAGCGCGGCGGCGACCGCGACATCGGCTGCAGGTTCGTTGACGCGCAGACCGCCGGCGACGTTGAGATAGACGTCATGTTGGCCCAGTCGCAGGCCGCCATGCGTCTCCAGAACGGCCAGAACCATGGCGAGCCGGCTGTTTTCCCAGCCGACGACGGCGCGGCGCGGCGTGCCGAGCGCGGTCGGCGCAACCAGCGCCTGGATCTCGACCAAGACCGGTCGCGTGCCTTCCATGCCCGCGAAGACGGCTGCGCCCGGTGCCGGCTGGTCTCTCCCCGCGAGGAACAGTGCCGAGGGATTGGTGACCTCGGACAGGCCCTTGCCGGTCATCTCGAACACGCCGATCTCGTCGGTCGCGCCGAAGCGGTTCTTCTGGCCGCGCAGGATGCGGAAGGAATGCGCCCCTTCACCTTCGAAGGAGAGCACGGCATCGACCATGTGCTCGACCACGCGGGGGCCGGCGATCTGCCCGTCCTTGGTGACGTGGCCGACGAGGATCAGACAGACGCCTGATGTCTTGGCATAGCGGATCAGCGCCTGGGCCGAGCCGCGCACCTGCGTCACCGTGCCCGGCGCGCTCTCGACTTCGCCGGACCACATCGTCTGGATCGAATCGATCACGACGAGGGCAGGGCGCTCGCCCTGGCCCAGCGTCGCGATGATGTCCTCGACATTGGTCTCGGCCGCGAGATCGACCGGCGCCTCGGCCAGCCCCATGCGCTCGGCCCGGAGACGCACCTGACCCGTCGATTCCTCGCCCGAGACGTAGACGACGCGGCGACCGCCCATGGCCAGTGCCGCGCAGGCCTGCATCAGCAAGGTCGACTTGCCGATGCCGGGATCGCCGCCGATCAGCAGCACAGAGCCCGGGACGAAGCCGCCGCCGGTGACGCGGTCCAGTTCCCCGATACCGGAGACGATGCGCGGCGCATCCTGCGTCTCGCCCTTCAGCGTCTCCAGCGCGAAGATGCGTCCGCGCGCCCGGCCGCCGGAGGAGGGCCGGCCGCCGCCGGGAACGGGCGCGGCCTGCGCATCCTCGACCAGCGAGGACCATGTCCCGCAGGCGTCGCACTTGCCCTGCCAGCGGTGATAGACCGCGCCGCAGGCCTGGCAATGATAAGTCGGACCGCGCTTGGCCATCGTTAGATTGTCATTCCGGGGCACGGCGCAGCCGTGAACCCGGAATCCACGATCGCGCGCGACCTATGCCGAACGCGGTGGCAACCGCTCACCCGGTCGTGGGTTCCGGGTTCTTCGCTGGCGCGAAGCCCCGGAATGACAAGGGAATGAGCCACTCTCTACAGCCCCACATAACGCCGGTGATAGCGGCGGCCGAGGCTGGTCAGGATCTCGTAGCCGATCGTCTTGGCGCCACCACCGACGGTCTCGAGGTCGAGTGGCCCGCCGATCAGGGTCACGCTCTCGCCGCGCCTGGCGGCACCGGCCGGGGCATCGGTCACATCGATGATGATCAGGTCCATCGAAACCGTGCCGACGAAGGGGCAGGAAACGCCGCCGATCAGCACCGAGCCGCCGGTCGAGCTATCGGTCCAGCTGCCGTTGCGAGGATAGCCGTCGGCATAGCCGAGGCAGATCGTCGCGAGCTTGCGCTTGCCCTTGGCGGTCCAGCGCCCGTTATAGCCGACCTGCGTGCCGTCCTCGACCTCGCGGGTCTGGATGATCGTCGCTTCCAGGCCCACGACCGGCTTCATCGGGTTCGGCTGGCCCGGCGTCGGATTGCCGCCATAGAGCGCATAGCCCGGCCGGGTCAGCTGGTAGGACGGGCAGTCCTTGAGGAAATGCCCGGACGAATTCTTGAGCGAGGCCGGCACTTCCGGCAGGGCCGCAGCGATCTCGGCGAAGGCGGCGATCTGGCGGGCATTGGCCGGGTCGGTCTCGTCCTCGGAGGAGGCGAAATGGCTCATCACCAGCCCGATCCCCGCCGCCGCGATCACGCCCGAGCGCTCGCGGGCGAGGTTGAGGCCTTCGCCGGGCCAGAGGCCGAGCCGGTTCATCGCGGTATCGACATGCAGCGCCGCCGGTCGGACCTGCGCGCCGGTCTGCCGGAACGAGGCCCATTCCAGCAGTTCCTCATGCGAGCCCAGCACCGGCGACAGGCCATGCGCCGCGAAGGTCTCGGCCGCACCGGGTAGCAGCCCGTTCAGCACGTAGATCGTGGCGTCCGGCGCGACCTTGCGGGCGCGGATAGCCTCCGAGACATGGGCGACGAAGAAGCTCTTGCAGCCGGCCCTGGCGAGCGCCGTCACGGCGGGCTCGATGCCGATGCCATAGGCGTCGGCCTTGACCACGGCTCCGGCCTCCGTGCCGGCGCGCTTCCCGAGCAGGCGCCAGTTCGAGACCAGCGCGTCGAGATCGATGGTGAGCGTCGCGCCGTAGGCGGCGGAATCAGGCAGGTCGGCAGGCATCATTCACGGTCCGGAAGGCGCATCTCATCGGCGCGATCCGAGAAGCGTGTCACATCCGCGTCGAACTGCAAGGCCACCGCGCCGGTCGGGCCGTGGCGCTGCTTGCCGATGATCAGTTCGGCCACGCCGTGCATCGCCTCCATCTCGATCTGCCACTTGTTGTGCTCTTCGGTGCCGGGCCGCGGCTCCTTGCCCTTGAGGTAATATTCCTCGCGGTAGACGAACATCACCACGTCGGCGTCCTGCTCGATCGAGCCGGATTCACGCAGGTCCGAAAGCTGCGGGCGCTTGTCGTCGCGATTCTCGACCTGACGCGAGAGCTGTGAGAGCGCGATGATAGGGACGTTGAGCTCCTTGGCCAGCGCCTTCAGGCTGGTCGTGATCTCGGTCAGTTCCTGCACGCGGTTTTGGCTGTTCTTGGACGAGCCGGAGAGCAATTGCAGATAGTCGATGAACAGGACGTCGAGGCCCTTCTGGCGCTTCAGGCGCCGGGCGCGCGCCATCAACTGCGCGATCGAGATGCCGCCGGTCTGGTCGATATAGAGCGGCAATTTCTCGATCTGGGCGGCGACATCGGTCAACCGGGCGAAATCGCCTTCGGTGATGCGGCCCTGCCTGATCTTGTAGGACGAGATGCTCGACTGTTCGGCGACGATACGGGTCGCGAGCTGGTCGGCCGACATTTCGAGCGAGAAGAAGCCGACGATGCCGCCATCGACCGACTTGATCGAGCCGTCCTCCTGCCGCTCGCCGCGCCAGGCCTTGGCGATGTTGAAGGCGATGTTGGTGGCGAGCGAGGTCTTGCCCATGGCGGGGCGCCCGGCGAGCACGAGCAGGTCCGAGCGCTGCAGGCCACCCATGCGCTGGTCGACGTCGCGCAGGCCGGTCGAGATGCCGGAGAGGCCACCGGCGCGCTGGTAGGCGCTCGCCGCCATGTCGATGGCGAGGCGCAGCGCGCCGTCGAATTTCTGGAAGCCGCCCTCGTAGCGCCCCTTTTCGGCAAGCTCGTAGAGCCGGCGCTCGGCATCCTCGATCTGCTCGCGCGGCGCCATCTCGACCGGCGCGTCATAGGCGACGTTGACGAGGTCCTCGCCGACGCCGATCAATTGTCGGCGTACCGCGAGGTCGTAGATCGTGCGGCCGTAATCGGCGGCGTTGATGACGGTCGTCGCCTCTGCCGCGAGGCGGGCGAGATACTGGCTCGGCGTGATCTCGCCGAGGTCGATGTCGTTGACGAAGGTCTTGAGCGTGATCGGCGTCGCGATCTTGCCGGCGCGAATCATGCTCGACACCAGCTCGTAGACGCGCTGGTGGACCGGCTCGAAGAAATGATCCGGCAGCAGGAAGTCGGAGACGCGATAGAACGCGTCGTTATTGACCAGGATTGCGCCCAGCAGCGCCTGCTCAGCCTCGATGTTATGAGGCTGGACGCGGAATTCCGCCTCGCGGTTGTCGAGGCGGGCGACGAGGGCTGTAGCGGTGGCCATGGCCGTCCCGATAAATCAATGCTGGGTGAATTCAAGCCGACAATCAGCCGCGCAGGCTTGCGGCTTGGCGTAGCTGAGTCGGGCAGGGAACTACCTTAACATTCTGACAATCGGTGCCAGCAGGCTCCGGTTCCATCCACCCCTTTGCACAGGCCCTGAAATGAAAAAGGCGCCGTGTTGCCACGGCGCCCTTGACTCGATTCGGGAGCGATGAGGCTCAGAGCTCGACGTCGCCGGCCTCGGCCAGCGCCGCGCCGACCTCGAGGCCGAGATCGTCGAGGTCGAACTCCTCGCGGGCCGTGACGTTCTCGCCGGCGGCCTGACGCTCGGCCTCTTCAGCCGAACGGGCGATGTTGACGGTGATCGAGACCGCGACTTCCGGATGCAGCACGACCGGGACGGTGTGCAGGCCGAGCGTCTTGATCGGGTTGTTCAGGGTCACCTGGCCGCGCGAGACGTTGAAGCCTTCCTTGGACAGGGCCTCGGCGATGTCACGGGTCGAGACCGAGCCGTAGAGCACGCCGGACTCGCCCGACTGGCGCAGGATGGTGACGCTCTGGCCGTTCAGGCGCTCGGCGACGGCATCGGCCTCGGACTTCAGCTCGAGGTTGCGGGTCTCGAGCTCGAGCTTCTGGCTCTCGAAGCGCTTCTTGTTGTCCTCGGTGGCGCGCAGCGCCTTGCCGCGGGCGAGCAGGTAGTTGCGGCCGAAGCCGTCGCGCACCTTCACGATGTCGCCCATCTGGCCAAGCTTGGCGACGCGCTCGAGCAGGATCACTTCCATGGGTCTTCTCCTTGTTATGTCTTCAGACGAGGGTTTCAGGAACGGTTAGGCGGAGGCGGCAGCGCGGCCCGCTTGCGCAGTCCGAACAGCGTGTCGATGAGGCCCACGATCGCGAGCAGCGGCGTCAGCACGGCCTGCATCACGACGAGGGCGACATAGATCGAGATCAGCATCGGCAGCCGCCACGGGCGGCCGCGCGAGATGTCGTGCAGCGTGGTGAGCCCGCTGAACATGAAGGCGGCGAGCAGCGCGCCGGCCATGGCCATGGCGGCGACGCCGACGAAGCCGCCCGTCGTCGCGACGAGGCCCGTCGCGATCAGCAGCAGCAGCGCCTGCCGCGGCAGCGTCGTCGACGGGATGAAGGGCCAGGGCCGCGGCAGCCGGTCGGACATCTTCACGGTGCGGGCCGCGAGCCAGAGATTGGCGGTGATGGTGGTCACGAAGGAGGCGCCGATGCCGAGCGGCACGGCGGGCGCCAGGCTCAGCGCCAGTTCCTTGACCTGGACGTCACCGGGCAAGGAGATGAGCTTGCCGCGTACCATCTCGTTCAGCAGGTTCTCGATCATGCGCGCGATCACCGCGCGATAGGTCTCGTAATCGGTGGTCATCACCAGCGCGCTGCCGACGGTGGCGAGCGCGGCGGTGGCGGCGATCCAGAGCAGCAGGTTGCCGAGCGGATACCATTCGACCCGGCCGTCTGCATCGCCGCGGGCGAGCAGGGCGAGATAGGCGATCCACCATGCCGGCAGGCCGATGATCAGGGCGAAGGCGATCCCGCCGGTCGGGGCGAGCGCGATGGCGACGGCCAACGCACCGGCAGCCGTGGCGAACAGCCCGGAGCGGTGGTTCCAGCCCAGCGATGCGATGAAGATCGGGAGGGGAGCGGCCGAGTACAGCAAGGCGGCCAGCGGCGATCCGGTGATCACCACTGAGAAGAGCAGGGCCGAAACGAGGCCCGCGCCGATGCCGACAATCGGAATCATCTAATCCGTCCTGCTGTCCCGCTGCTCGCAAGCCTTTTGGCTCGGCAGGGTGAGAGGCCCCTTGGCCTCAACGAACCCGATGGAGTTTCACCGCCGGGCGACTGGTTGATCTTGAAAGCGAGAACCGGAGGCGCAGGGTACGCCTCCGGGATTTAGTGTCTGCCGGATCCGGATGAACGGATCAGCGGATGACGTAGGGCAGCAGGCCGAGGAAGCGGGCGCGCTTGATCGCCTGGGCGAGCTCGCGCTGCTTCTTGGCGGAGACCGCCGTGATGCGGGACGGGACGATCTTGCCGCGCTCGGAGATGTAGCGCGAGAGCAGACGCACGTCCTTGTAGTCGATCTTCGGGGCGCCTTCGCCCGAGAACGGGCAGGACTTGCGGCGGCGGAAGAAGGGGCGACGGGCGCCAGCGGATGCAGTCGACATTCTCAGGCCTCCGCTTCGGCGGTTTCGGTCGCTTCGTCGTCACGACGCGGACGATCACGGCGCGGGCCGCGGTCGAAACGGTCGCCGCCACGCTCCGGACGGTCTTCGCGGTCACGCTTCTGCAGCATGGCCGACGGACCTTCCTCGAGCTCCTCGACCTTGACGGTCATGAAGCGCAGGATGTCCTCGTTGATGCGCATCTGGCGCTCCATCTCCAGCACGGCGGCGGAGGGAGCCTCGATGTTCAGCAGCGTGTAGTGAGCCTTGCGGTTCTTCTTGATGCGGTAGCCGAGGGACTTGACGCCCCAGTACTCGACCTTGCGGATGGCGCCGCCATTCGCTTCGATCACGCCCTTGAACTGCTCGACAAGAGCTTCGACCTGCTGCGCGCTGACATCCTGCCGCGCGAGCAGCACATGCTCGTACAATGCCATATGTGGCCTTCCTTGTTTCACCCTGCTTCGCCCGGCGCGGAGCCCTCCGAGCCCTGGATAAGGCCCGACAGGATTTCATCGAAGGCGGAGACACGGGATGACGGTTCGGGAAACGAGCCTGCGCCGGTCCATTTCGGACATGCGCCATCCGTTCAGCCTCCGGCCGAACAAGCAGGAGGCGGTCGTTACAGTGTCCGGCGCGCCATGGCAACCGGAATCTGCCGGAAAACACCGCCTCGGGAGCGGAAAATTCGGGCGCCGCGCTTGACTTGGCGGCGGAAGCGATGTGACAGCCGCGTCATATAAGACGAATGACTGATAATGAAGACCGGGACGTTCACAGCATGACCACAGCGTTCATCTTTCCGGGCCAGGGCTCTCAGGCGGTCGGCATGGGCAAGAGCCTGGCCGACAACTTCCCTGTTGCGAAGGCGGTCTTCGACGAGGTCGATGCGGCCCTGTCGCAGAAGCTCTCGTCCGTGATGTGGGAAGGCCCTTCCGAGGAATTGACCCTGACGGCCAATGCCCAGCCGGCCCTGATGGCGGTCAGCCTCGCGGTCGTGCGCGTGCTCGAAAACGAAGCCGGACTCGATCTGAAGCGCGACGCCGCCTTCGTCGCCGGCCATTCGCTCGGCGAGTATTCGGCACTGGCAGCTGCCGGCACCTTCTCGATCGGCGATGCCGCCCGCCTGCTGCGCATCCGCGGCGACGCCATGCAGAAGGCCGTTCCGGCCGGACAGGGCGCCATGGCGGCGCTGCTTGGCGCCGAGCTCGACCTCGCTCGCGAGATCGCTGCGGCCGCTGCTCAGGGCGAAGTCTGCGAGGCTGCCAACGACAATGGCGGCGGTCAGGTCGTGCTCTCAGGCGCCAAGACGGCGATCGACCGCGCCATCGTTCTGGCCGGCGAGCGCGGCGTGAAGCGCGCCATGCTGCTGCCGGTTTCCGCGCCTTTCCATTGCGCCCTGATGCAGCCGGCCGCCGACGCGATGCGCGAGGCGCTGGCCAAAGTCGCAATGCAGGCGCCCGTCGTGCCCGTCGTCGCCAATGTCGGGGCCGCGCCGTTGAGCGATGCCGATGCGATCCGGGCCTCGCTCGTCGCCCAGGTCACCGGCACGGTGCGCTGGCGCGAATGCGTGCAGGCGATGGCCGCAGCCGGTGTCACCGATTTCGTCGAGCTCGGCAGCGGCAAGGTGTTGGCAGGCCTCGTCAAGCGTATCGCCGCGGGCGCCGCGCCGGTCTCGATCGGCACGGCCGAGGACATCGCGGCTTACAAGGCCCGCAAAGGATAAGCGCAGAACCCAGGATGGGCTGCAGCGGCAGGATGCCGAACAAGGGGAGCGAACATGTTTGATCTGACCGGCCGCAAGGCCCTGGTCACCGGCGCGACCGGCGGCCTTGGCGGAGCCATCGCCCGGACGCTGCACGCGCAGGGCGCCAGCGTCGCGATCTCGGGAACGCGCGCGGAAGCGCTGGAGGCCCTGGCGGCCGAACTCGGCGAGCGTGTCGTGATCGCTCCCTGCAATCTCTCCGACAAGGATTCGGTCGAGGCGCTGGTGCCGACGGCCGAGGAGAAGCTCGGCGGGCTCGATATTCTCGTCAACAATGCCGGCATCACCCGCGACAACCTGTTCATGCGCCTCAAGGACGAGGATTGGGACAGCGTCCTGGCCGTCAACCTGACGGCGGCCTTCCGCCTGTCGCGCGCCGCCGTGAAGTCGATGATGCGCCGCCGCTACGGCCGAATCGTCGCGATCGGCTCCGTCGTCGGCACCACCGGCAATCCCGGGCAGGGCAATTACGCCGCCGCCAAGGCCGGCCTGATCGGCATGTCGAAGGCGCTGGCCGCCGAGGTCGCGAGCCGCAACATTACCGTCAACGTGGTCGCCCCGGGCTTCATCGAGTCGCCGATGACGCAGGCCCTCAATGACAAGCAGCGCGAGGGCATCCTCTCCGGCGTGCCGATGGGCCGTCTGGGCGAGGGCGGGGATGTGGCCGCGGCCGTGGCCTTCCTGGCCAGCACGGAAGCCGGCTACGTGACCGGCCAGACGCTGCACGTCAACGGCGGAATGGCAATGATCTAGGTGCGTTAGCGCCCATTTTAGATCGGTTTTGATAAGTCCGCGGCGCACTCGCCAGCCCGTAAAGGGTGTGTTAACTAGCGCCGTCGCGGTGCAGCCGGGCGATCCGAGGGGGCTTGACGAAACCTCGGTTGTTGCGTTTGTGCAGGCTTCGAGCTTTCCGGATCGCGGACATCGTCAGGTGGCGCGGCGGCTCGGAATGAGATCCCTCCACCGCGTCGCATCCCTGCGATGCGTTTTCAGTTTCTAAGTCTAAGGAAGAGACCCATGAGCGATGTTGCCGAGCGCGTGAAGAAGATCGTGGTCGAGCACCTCGGCGTCGAGGCCGACAAGGTCGTCGACGGCGCCAACTTCATCGAGGACCTGGGCGCGGACAGCCTCGACACCGTCGAGCTCGTGATGGCCTTCGAGGAAGAGTTCGGCGTCGAGATCCCGGACGATGCGGCCGAGACGATCGTGACCGTCGGCGACGCCGTGAAGTTCCTCTCCGCGAAGAGCGCCTGATCGGCCCTTCGGGGTTGGTCCACGCAGAAAGAGCCATGGCTTCTCGCAGTTATCCGATGCGGCGCGTCGTCGTGACCGGGCTCGGCATGGTGACGCCGCTTGCATGCGGCGTCGAGCCGACCTGGTCGCGCCTTCTTGCCGGTGCCAGCGGCGCCGGCCCCATCACCAGTTTCGACGCCAGCGACCTGCCGGCGCGGATCGCCTGCAACATCCCCCGGGGTGACGGCAGCGACGGGACCTTCAATCCCGACGAGTGGATGGAGCCGAAGGAACAGCGCAAGGTCGACGATTTCATCGTCTTCGCCATGGCGGCTGCCACGCAGGCGTTGAAAGACGCCGGCTGGAAGCCGGAAAGCTACGAGGACCAGACCCGCACCGGCGTCGCCATCGGCTCCGGCATCGGCGGTCTCGGCGGCATCTACGAGGCTTCGCTCCTG
The DNA here is from genome assembly GCF_037147855.1 of Allobosea sp. MMO-172. Lineage (NCBI taxonomy): Bacteria > Pseudomonadati > Pseudomonadota > Alphaproteobacteria > Hyphomicrobiales > Alloboseaceae > Allobosea > Allobosea sp. MMO-172. The sequence continues at coordinate 167,161 of NZ_JBBCUM010000009.1, forward strand.
CTCAAGGAGCGCGGCCCGCGCCGCCTCTCGCCCTTCTTCATTCCCGGCCGCCTGAGCAATCTGGCGGCGGGCTATGTCTCGATCGAGCACGGGCTGAAAGGCCCGAACCATGCCGTCGTGACCGCCTGCTCGACCGGAGCCCATGCCGTCGGCGACGCTGCCCGCATGATCGCGCTCGGCGATGCCGAGGTTATGCTGGCCGGTGGCGCCGAATCGGCGATCAACCGCATCGGCATTGCCGGCTTCTGCGCCTGCCGCGCGCTCTCGACCGGTTTCAACGATACGCCCGAGAAGGCTTCGCGCCCCTATGACAAGGACCGCGACGGCTTCGTGATGGGCGAGGGTGCCGGCGTCCTCGTGCTCGAGGAGCTCGAGCACGCTTTGGGCCGCGGCGCCCGCATCTATGCCGAGATCGTCGGCTACGGCATGTCGGGCGATGCCTATCACATCACCTCGCCCTCCGAGGATGGCGACGGCGCCTATCGCTGCATGCAGGCCGCGCTCGATCGCGCCGGCATCACGGCGGCCGATCTCGACTACATCAATGCCCACGGCACCTCAACGCCGCTCGGTGACGAAATCGAATTGCGCGCGGTCGAGCGCCTGTTGGCCAATGCGCCCAAGCGCCCGTCCATGTCCTCGACCAAGTCGTCGACCGGCCATCTGCTCGGCGCCGCCGGTGCGATCGAGGCGATCTTCACCGTGCTCGCTATCCGCGATCAGGTGGCGCCGCCGACGATCAATCTCGACAATCCGTCCGTCGAGACCGAGATCGACCTGGTGCCGCATGTCGCCCGCAAGCGCGAGATCGACTACGCCCTGTCGAATTCCTTCGGCTTTGGCGGGACGAATGCCTCGCTGGTGATGCGGCGCTATCGACCCGAACAGTGAGCCGCGGCGCGATAGCGCGGTTTCGCCATAATCTTGGGTAGAGTTTGCGGCACAAGCGGCCGAATGCGTGATTCCGCGTTCACAGCCGCAAGGAAACCGGCTCTAATGCGACCGTCCGGCTGCGGTGCGGTCGCTTGTCCACTCCGGCAGGCGCGGTCCAGATGGCACCGTGCCGAGATCAATTACCCCGTGCTGCGAGCGTCTTGATCGTGAATGATACGCCCCGCGTCGCCCCGAAGAGTCCGAGCGAGGCGCTCAAGCCCGTAGCGCCGCCTGCGCCGCCGCCCAAGGTTCGTCGCCGCCGGCGCAGCCCGTTCCTGTCGATGCTGAGCGGCCTGTTCACGGTCGCGTTGATCGGCGCTGGCGTGGTTGGCGCCGGCATCGCCATCGTTTCGAACCAGAGCAAGGCGCCCGGACCGCTCGCCAGTGACCGCACCCTCATCATTCCGAAAGAGAGCGGCCTTACCGAGATCACCGAGCTGCTGCAGCGCGAGGGCCTGATCGAGCATCCGCTGAGCTTCCGTGTCGCGGCGATCATGGGCGGCGACTGGCACAAGCTGAAGGCCGGCGAGTACCTGTTCAAGGCGCGCGTCAGCCCGCAGGAAATCCTCGGCATCATTTCCAGCGGCAAGTCGGTCGAGTACTCGATCACCATCCCCGAGGGATTGACGAGCGAGCAGATCGTCGAGCGGCTGCGGAACAACGAATTGCTGACCGGTGACATCGCGGAGGTGCCGAAGGAAGGCTCGATCCTGCCTGACACCTATCGCTTCCCGCGCGGCTTTTCCCGGAAGGGCATTCTTGACGTGATGGCGCGCAGCCAGGCCACCGTCCTCAAGAATATCCGCATTCCCGCCGGCCTGCCGATCAAGACGCCGGATGAGCTCGTCATCCTGGCCTCGATCGTCGAGAAGGAGACCGGCCGCGCCGACGAGCGGCCGCGCGTCGCGGGCGTCTTCATCAACCGCCTGAACCAGAAGATGCGGCTGCAGTCGGATCCGACGATCGTCTACGGGCTCGTCGGCGGCAAGGGCACGCTCGGCCGCCCGATCCTGCGCAGCGAGATCACCCAGGCGACGCCCTACAACACCTATGTCATCAACGGCCTGCCGCCGGGCCCGATCGCCAATCCCGGCCGCGCCGCCATGGAAGCGGTGGTCAATCATTCGCGGACCAAGGATCTCTACTTCGTCGCCGACGGCAGCGGCGGCCACGCCTTTGCCGAGACGCTGGAGCAGCACAACCGCAATGTCGGGCGTTGGCGCCAGATCGAGACGACGCGCAGCCAGCAGCAGGGCGGCAAGCCGCCCGCGGACAGCGTCGACAAAGTCGAGCCGCCGACTGGCCCGGACAACCGTACCGAAGCGCCCGCGACGACCCAGCCCGCCTCCGACAATGCCGGCTCTGCCGGTGTGCCCGTCGCGCAGCCGGTCGGGGCCGTGGCCGGAACACGCGCGCGCGCCTTCGACGCCTCCGAGGGAACGGCGCGGGACCCGCTGCTGAACAAGACCTACGACCTGAATTCCCCGAAGCAGGTTCCGCAGCTCAAGCCCTGATCTGAGGGCTGGAAGGCTCGCAATCCCCATTTTCCGGCAGCGGGCCGCTTGCTGTCGCGGATATGCGCCACTACGGTCCCGCCGATCTCAGACGAAGGCGGCAGGGGCGATGGCCATCGAAAGCATGACGGGGTTCGCCCGTGCGGCCGGAACGGCCGGGGTCCATGGCTGGGCCTGGGAAATCCGCAGCGTCAACGGGCGCGGGCTCGACCTGCGCGTCCGTGTCCCGCCCGGCTTCGAAGTTCTCGCCGAGGCCGCCCGCAAGAAGCTGGGCGCGGCCTTCTCGCGCGGGACGCTCCACGTCAACCTCGCCGTCACCAGCGATGCCGGGCCGCCGCGCCCGCGCGTCAACGAGGCGGTTCTTGCCGCCCTGCTGGAGGCTGTCGAGAAGCTGCCGCCGGCTGCCGGCATCAACCCACCTTCGTATGATGGGCTGCTCGGCATTCGCGGCGTCGTCGAATATGCCGACGAGGCGCAGGATGCGCTGGGCGCTGTCGAAGCGCCTGCTCTTACGGGGCTCGACGCCGTCACTGCGGCTTTGAAGGAAGCGCGGGCCGCCGAAGGCCGCGCGCTCGAAGCCATCGTCCTCGGCCATCTCGAAACCATCGCCCGGCTTGCCGGCGAGGCGGAGCATCACCCCGCCCGCAGCAGCGAGGCGATCCGTGCCCGCATCGCGGCACAGGTCGAGACGCTTCTGGGGGCGAATAACGGCTTCGACCCGCAGCGCCTCCATCAGGAGGCGGCGCTGATCGCCGTGCGCGCCGATATCCGCGAGGAGATCGACCGCCTGCACGCCCATGTCGCGGCTCTGCGCGAGCTTCTGGCCAAGGGCGGGCCGATCGGTCGCAAGCTCGACTTCCTGTCGCAGGAATTCGGTCGCGAGGCCTCGACGCTCTGTGCCAAGGCCAATGATCCCGGCCTGTCGCGCATCGGGCTCGAACTCCGCACGGTCGTCGACCAGATGCGCGAGCAGGTTCAGAACGTGGAGTGAGCCTGATGGCTGCCGAGACCTTTCGCCCGGCCCGTCGCGGCCTCATGCTGATCCTGTCCTCGCCATCAGGCGCCGGCAAGACCACGCTTACGCGCAACCTCAAGAGCGAGAACAATCTCGATCTGTCGATCTCGGTCACGACCCGCGCCAAGCGCCCGTCCGAGATCGAAGGCGTGCATTACCGCTTCATCGACCGCGCCGCCTTCGACACCATGCGCCAGCACAACGACCTGCTGGAATGGGCGGAGGTCCATGGCAACGGCTATGGTACGCCGCGCCGGGAGGTCGAGGCCTCGCTGGCGGCCGGGCGCGACGTGCTCTTCGATATCGACTGGCAGGGCACCCAGCAGATCGTGAAGAAGGCGCGCGCCGACGTCGTCACCATCTTCATCCTGCCGCCCTCGATGGCGGAACTGCGCTCGCGTCTGATCCGCCGCGCCGAAGATGCCGAGGAGGTCATCGTCAAGCGCCTGGCCAATGCCCGCGACGAGATCGCGCGCTGGAGCCAGTACGACTACGTCATCGTCAACCACGATCTCCAGGCGGCCTACGAGTCGATCAAGGCGATCCTGACGGCCGAGCGCCTGAAGCGCAGCCGCGCCGTTGGACTCACCGATTTCGTCGATCAGCTCCTGACCGAGCAGCTGCCCTGATCAGCGCTGGGCGGCCAGCGCGTTGGCCAGCTTGACGAAGCCCGCGACCGGGATCTCCTCGGCCCGTGCCGTCTCGGTGAGACCGGCAGCCGCGATGATCGGCGCCGGGTCCGGCAGCACGGCCTTGAGGCTCTGCCGCAGCATCTTGCGGCGCTGCCCGAAGGCGGCAAGCGTCACACGCTCCAGCAGGCGCCGGTCGCAAGGCTCGGGTTGCGCGCGCGGGACGAGCTGGACGATCGACGAGGTGATCTTCGGCGGCGGCACGAAGGCGCTGCGCGGCACGTCGAACAGGATCTTCGTCTCGCAGCGCCAGTTCGACAGCACGGCAAGCCGGCCGTAATCGGCCCGCTCGTCCGGCGTCGCGACGATGCGCTCGGCGACCTCGCGCTGGAACATCAGCGTCAGCGAATCCCACCAGGACGGCCAGGGTTCGAGGCTGAGCCAGCCGACCAGCAGCGGCGTGCCGATATTGTAAGGCAGGTTGGCGACGATCCGCGCCCGGCCGCCATCGAGATGGGGCGTGAGGTCCACGGCCAGCGCATCGCCGTCGATGACCTCCAGCCGGCCCGGATAATGCGCCGCGATCTCGGCGAGCGCCGGCAGGCAGCGCCGGTCCCGCTCGATCGCGATGACGCGCCCGGCGCCATTGGCCAGCAGCGCCCGCGTCAGCCCGCCGGGGCCAGGCCCGATCTCGACCACCGTCTGGCCCTCCAGCGGGCCGGCAGAGCGGGCAATGCGGCTCGTCAGGTTGAGATCGAACAGGAAGTTCTGGCCGAGCGCCTTCTGTGCCATCAGCCCATGGCGCTCCACCACCTCGCGCAGCGGCGGCAGGTCGTCGATCTGGCTCATGCCGCGGTGTCCGTGATGGTGCGCTCGGCCATCCGGGCGGCGAGCTTCAGGGCGGCGCAGAGGCTGTCCGGCCGCGCGATGCCCTTGCCGGCGATGTCGAAGGCGGTGCCATGGTCCGGCGAGGTCCGGATGAAAGGCAGGCCGAGCGTGACATTGACGCCCTCGTCGAAGGCGATCGTCTTGATCGGGATCAGCGCCTGGTCGTGATACATCCCCAGCGCCGCGTCGTAGCCGGCCCGCGCCCGCGCGTGGAACATCGTGTCGGCAGGGTACGGGCCGCGCGCGTCGATGCCTTCGGCTCGCAGTTGAGCGATGGCCGGCGCGATGATCGCATCGTCCTCATGGCCCATCGTGCCGCTCTCGCCGGCATGGGGATTGAGCCCGCTGATCGCCAGCCGTGGCGCTGCGATGCCGAAGCGGCTGCGCAGCTCGGCGGCGACGATCCTGCCGGTCTCGACGATCAGTGTCGTGCTCAGCAGGTCGGGCACCCGGCGAAGCGGCTCGTGAATCGTGACCGGAACGACCGCAAGCTCCTCGCACCACAGCATCATGACCGGGCGTGGCTCGGTACCGCCCTGGGCGGCCAGATGCGCGAGATACTCGGTATGGCCGGGGTGCTTGAAACCTGTGCTGTAAAGCACTGATTTCGCGATAGGATTGGTGACGACGGCGGCTGCCTCTCCGGTGCGGACGGCCGCGACCGCGCGGTCGATCGAGGCGATCGTGCCTGCCGCCGTAGCCGGATCCGGCTTGCCCGGTGCGACGCGGCTCGGGCTGCCGAGCGGAACCACGGGCAGCGCCTCGGAGAAGATCGCGGCAGCGTCGCCCCAGTCGCAGGCGCGCAACGGCACGCTCCAGTCGAGGCGGCTGGCGACATCCGCGAGATGATCGGGATCGCCGATATAGGCAAAGGGCGGCAACCGGCGCTCGCCGCGCTCCAGCCAGGCCCGCAGCGTCAGCTCCGGCCCGATCCCGGCCGGATCGCCCTGTGTCAATGCGAGCGGCGTTGCCGGCAAGACGAACTCCGCGACCTGAAGTGAGAGCCGGCCCGTCCTGGCGGGCCGGCGATTAGTTCGACGTAGTGACGCCGTCGCTCGAGGAGCTCGTGCTGAGGTTCTGCGAGTAGCTGATCTCGCCCAGCGTGCGCAGCTCGAGGCGGAACATGATCGTGCGCGTGTCCTTCGTCGAGCCGGCCTGGCGATCCGCGTAGCTCTGCGAATAGCTGACGTCGAAGACCGTGCACTCGTCGGTGTAGTTGATGCCGAACGAGGTCGAGGCGGTCTGGAACGGACCGGTATTCGGGTAGATCGGCACCGCTGCGACCGTGGGCGCCGCCATATAGGTCGCATAGGCGTCCCGGTAGCGTTCGCGGTCGTACTTGTACTTGTCGAGGTCGAACAGCACGCCGGCCCGCACGCGCCAGTTCTCGGCCACGCGCAGCGAGCCGTTCAGCGACAAGCCTTCGCGGCGGCGAGAGATGCCGAGTTCGGGCTGCGGCTCGTAGCGGCCGTAACCCACCGAGGCGGTGATGAGGCTGGTGGCATAGGTCGCGGCGGCATCGATGCGCTGGGCTTCGAAGGTCGTGGAGTTGAGGCGCGTCGCACCGGTCAGGAAGAAGCCCTTGAACGGCGAGAACTGGGCGCGCGCGACATAGTCCGAATTGCGAGTCTCGAGACCGGAATTCAGGCCGGTATTGAGCAGGTCGCCGCTGGCGAAGGAATTGCGCCCGCCGAGCTGGAAGGACTGGCCGATGAGCAGGTTGGCGAAGGCTTCCTGGCCGAAGCGCCCGGTATAGAGCGCGCCGACATTGGCGCGGGTGCCGCCTTCGACGCGGTCGAAGCCGGAGAACTTGCCGCTCCACTCGAACAGGTTGTTGGCGTCGAAGACGAGGCTCTGCGCGTCCTCGTTGGCGACGCGCAGGCTGTTCGTCTCGTTCGGGCGCGCGACGACCTGCGCGACCGGCTCGATGATATGGGTGCCCCAGCCCGTCTTGGCGACGAACGGGTAGCGATACATCAGTCCGATCGCCGGCATGACCCGGCCGAACACCTCGTCCGAGGTGTCGGCGATCGTCGCGACGCGCGAATTGATCACGCCCTGCGTATCCGGGTTGATCGAGAAGATGTCGGCGCGAACGGAGGCGTAGGGCGTCCACATCTGCCCGAGCGGGTCGATGAAGTTGCGGCGCCACGAGACCTGCGCCGTCGCCCGCGAGACGTTGCCGGCGAGGCCGCGCACGAGGCAGTGCTGCTTGTCGTAGATCGCGCAGCCGTCATAGAGCGAATAGCCGAAGCCGAGCGGAGAGCTCTTGCCCGTGATGAGGTAGGTCCTCTGCTGCGGCAGTTCGGCGAAGGCCGCGGTGTCGCGCGTCAGGCTGGTCAGGTTGACGTTGAACGAGAGCTCGCCGCCGAGGAAGGACGGCTTGTGGACACGCTTGTCGTAGTCCAGCACCGGCAGCACGACGGGCTGCTGCTTCTGCCAGTCCTGGTAGTTCAGCGGCTGGAAATAGTAGCCGCGCAGGTCGAACCAGGCGCTCTCGCTCTGCCCGTTCAGATAGGCGGTCGAGATCGCTTCCTGCAGATAGGTGGTGTTGCTGAAGCTCTCGTTGCGGATGCGGTAGTTCTTGTAGAACCAGCGATCCGTCGACATCGAGGCGTTCCAGCCCACCGTCCAGCGCGGGTTGATGAAGAACTTGCCGTTCGTCTCCACCGAGCCGCGGAAGTCCTTGTCGCGCGGGCCGAGCGGGCTGGGCAGGAAGGCGTTCGCTTCCTGCTGGAAGATGCCCGAAGCCCGGATCGCGTAGGAGCCGTTCATCAGCCGGTGCCGCCATTCGGCCTGCCCCATGAAGCCCTGACGGCTGAAATAACTCGGGGTCAGCGTCAGGTCGTAGTTCGGCGCGAGATTGAGGAAATAGGGCAGGCCGACGCCGTAGCCGAGCGTGGACGTGTTGACGAAGCGCGGCGACAGGAAGCCGGACTTGCGCTTCACCGTCGAATCCGGGCCCGACATGTAGGGGATATAGGCCATCGGGATACCCGCGAACTCGACGCGCGCATCCTCGTAATAGATCGTCTGCTCGGACTTCTTGTGAATGATCCGCGCGGCGCGAACCTGCCAGAGCGGCGGCCGCTCGGGATTGTCCTTGCAGGGCTCGCAGGCCGTGTAGATGCCTTTGTCGAAGACGAAGGTCTCGCCGTCCGTGCGCTCGGCGCGGGGCGCTGAGAAACGGGTCTTGTCCGGGTTCACGACGCGCAGCGAGTCGATGAAGCCATCGCGGAAATCGTCGGTCAGGTTGAATTTGTCGCCCGTGATGACCGTGCCGTTGGATTCGGTGATCCGGGCATTGCCGATGGCGACCACGCGCTTGTTGCCCTGGTCGTAGATGACGCGATCGGCCTCGATCGTCCGGCCCTGATACAGGATCTGGACGTCGCCGACGGCCGCGACCGTCTTCTTGTCGTTGTCATAGACGAGCTCGCGCGCGTCCACGACCATCCGGTCCTGCGGCTTGGCCGCAGCGGCGGTCGCGGGCTTGGGTTGCGCGCCCACGGCCCGATTCTGGGCATGGGCCGGCTCGGCCAGCAGATAGGCCAGGCTGGAGGCGAGAGCCGTCGCCGCCGCAAAGCGTGCTAGCCGGTTCACTCCTGGCCCCATCTCGTAAACTCGAAATTAACCATAGGCACAGTACGTTTCACCCATCTTCCTGATGGAGGAGGGCGAGTGCTCCCAGCATTGCCCCCAATGCTGCAGGCAACCACGCCGCGACAACCGGATTGACGATTCCCGACGATCCGAGTTCCTCCGACAAGTGCGTCGCCACATAGAGCACGAACCCGGCCGCGACGCCACCTATCACCAGTTTGGTCACACCACCAAACCGGAAAAATCTTAAAGAAACGGATGCGGCCACCAGCACCATCGCAATGAGCAGCAGCGGGCGCGCCATAAGCGACTGATAACGCAGCTCATAAGGGGTCGTGTCGAGGCCGGCGCGCTGTGTCCTGTCGATCACAGCCGGCATGGACCAGAAGCCCACCGCGTCGGGTGGGGTGAAGCTCTGGCGCATCTGTTCCGGCTCCAGCGTCGTGGCGAGCACGTAGCTCTTATAGCTCTGTGGCTCTTCCGTGGCGGAGGTGGAGCGCGCGTCGGAAAGTTCCCAGTGTCCGGGCCGCAGCAGAGCCTGTCTGGCGTCGATTCGTTCCCTGAAGCTGCCATCCGGCCTGAAGACGAAGAACGCGACCTGGGACAGGCCATCCTCGTCGGGCAAGGCGCCCGCGGCGCGGATGATCGCCTGCCCGTCGACGCTGCGCTGCCGCAGCCAGATTTCCTGGGACAGGCCGGACTTGCCGCCCGAGCGGACGAACAGGCGCGTCTCCAGCGCCGTGGCCTTGCGCTTCAGCTCGGCCGCGACGGGATTGTAGATCATGATCGAGACGAGCCCGACGACGCCGGCGACCGCGGCGGCGGGCTGCAGGAACTGCCAGGCCGAGACGCCGACGGAGCGAGCGACCACGAGCTCGAGCTTCCGGCTCAGCGTCAGCAGCGCGAACATGCCGCCGAACAGCGCGGCGAAGGGGAAGATCTGCTCGGCCACGGCCGGCGCCCGGAAAAGTGCGAGCTGGACGATGCGTGGCGTCGTCGCGATCGGGGAATCGCCGGCGCGGCGCATCAGCTCGACGAAGTCGAGCGTGCCGATCAGGAAGAAGAAGGTGCTGAAGACCCCGACGATGGCGCGTGTGAAGCGCTTCGTCAGATAGCGGCCGAAGGTCGTGAACAGCAGCATCAGGCGCGCCGGAACCGGGCCGCGAGATTGACCAGCGGCGTCGTGAGGGGAGAGAGCAGGCGGGCCAGGACCGGCTGGATCCGGGCGCCGTAGAAGATGAAGGCCGTGGCGAGGACGATCGCCCCGATCGGCAGGATATAGAGCAGCGCTGCCGCGAAGGGCGAGCGCACGCTCGCGGTCCAGGCGGCATAGGCCGCGATGCGCGTGGCGCCGACGATCATGATCGCCGACTGGATCGCCAGCGCGCGCCCCTGGCGGGTGGTGCGCGCCTCGCCGATGGCGGCAAAGGCGATCAGCATGAAGGCGAAGGGGTAGAGCGGCGACGAAAGCCGGTTGTGGAGCTCCGCCCGGAAGCGGCCTTCCTGGATCTTGTAATAGGGCTCGTTCTTGTCCTGCGTGAGCAGCTCCCAGGTCGAGCGCTCGCGTGGCTTGTAGATCACCTTGTCGCCGTCGCCTTCGCCGGGGCCGCCGCTGGAATCGCCGGTCAGCGCCGAGAGGTTCAGCGCATAGCGCTCGAAGGAGATGATCGAGGTCGTGCTGGTGTTCTTGGTCTCGCGCTGGATCGTGCCCTTTTCCAGCATGAGGAAGCTCTGGCCCTCGGCCTCGACCGTCCGGCCGCGCTCGGCGAGATAGATCGAGGGCTGCGACGGATCGCGGCGGTCCTGCATGAAGATGCCGACCAGCGCGTCGCCGGCCTTCTCGCGATAATGGAAGGTCACGCCGGAATCGAGCGAGACGAACTGGCCTTCCTTGACGACATTGGCGACGAAATCGGCGCGGATGAGCGTGATCAGGTCGCGCAGCGCGCGGAAACTCGCCGGCATCACCGAGATCGTCATCCAGGCGACGACCAGCGAGGTCGCCATCGTCAGCACGATGAAGGGCCGGGTGATGCGCTGCGGCGCGACGCCGGCCGCGTTCATCACGATCAGCTCGGAATCGCCGTTGAGCTTGTTGAGCGTGTAGAGCGTCGACATGAACAGCGCGACCGGCGCGATACCGGCGATCAGCGCCGGCAGCGTGAGCAATGTCACGGTCAGGAAGATCAGGACCGTCTGGCCCTTGCCGGTGATGAGATCGACCTCGCGCAGCGCCTGCGTGACCCAGATCACGCCGGTCAGGCCGAGCAGCAGCACGATCGCCGCCACCGCCGCGATCTTCAGGATGTAGCGATCGAGGCGATTGAGGAGCACGCGTCGGTTCCGGGGCTGGAGAGCCTGAGCCCTCCGAGGTGGTTCGTCGGACACACCCTATGGTATAGCCGCGGCGAGGGCGCAAACGGGAATCGTTTGCCGTCTGCCGTCAAATGTTCTTTCCCTGTCATTTTCGCAAGATTGTGAGCGGATCATGTCGCAGCGCCTGAAGCTGGAGATCAAAGCCCTGGATGCCGTCGAGGGGCAGGATCTCGTGATCCTCGTCTCGGACAAGCTCGCGGTGCCCGAAGCGGCGCAGGAATGGGCGGGCGAGGGCGCGCAGGCCCTGCTGGCGCGGGCCGCCGCCGCGGAGCGCTTTAAGGGCAAGGCGCTGGCCGGCCTGACCTTGCCTTCGCCCGAGGGCGCCGCCTACGAGCGCCTGATCACCGTCGGCGTCGGGCCGGAGGACGACCGCGCCAAGCTCGATTTCGTCAAGCTGGGCGGCGCCATCGCCGGCAAGCTCGGCACCGGCCGCAGCGCCGAGATCATCCTCGCGCTGCCGGAAGGCGCGCTGGAGCCCAAGCAGGCCGCCGATATCGCGCTGGGGCTCAGGCTGCGCGCCTACGCTTTCGATCGCTACAAGACGAAGAGCAAGGACAAGGACGAGGCCGAGCCGCTGACGGTCACGCTGCGCACGGCCGACCTTGCCGCCGTCAAGAAGGCGGTCAAGACGGCTGACGCCATCGCAGCTGGCGTCCTCCAGGCTCGCGACCTCGTGAACGAGCCGCCGAATGTTCTCTATCCCGAGGAGTTCGCCGACCGGGCCGCCAAGCTCGAAAAGCTCGGCGTCGAGATCGAGATCCTCGACGAGAAGGCGCTGAAGAAGATCGGCATGCGCGCGCTGCTCGGCGTCGGCCAGGGCTCGCGCCGCGAAAGCCGCGTCGCCATCATGCGCTGGAACGGCGCGAAGAAGGACGAGAAACCCGTCGCCTTCGTCGGCAAGGGCGTGACCTTCGACACCGGCGGCATTTCGCTGAAGCCCGGTGCCGGCATGGAGGACATGAAGGGCGACATGGCGGGCGCCGCCTGCGTCGTCGGCCTGATGCAGGCGATTGCCGGCCGCAAGGCCAAGGTCAACGCCATCGGCGTGATCGGCCTCGTCGAGAACATGCCCGACGGCAACGCCCAGCGTCCGGGCGACATCGTAACCTCGCTCTCCGGCCAGACCATCGAGATCATCAATACCGACGCCGAGGGCCGTCTCGTGCTCGCGGATGTGCTCTGGTACACGCAGGAGCGCTTCGAGCCGCGCTTCATGATCAACCTGGCGACGCTGACCGGCGCGATCCTCGTTGCGCTGGCGCAGGAGCATGCCGGCCTGTTCAGCAACAATGACGAGCTCTCGGAGCGCCTGACGGCCGCCGGCATCGCCACCGGCGAGACCGTCTGGCGCATGCCGCTCGGCAAGGCCTACGACAAGATGATCGACTCGAAATTCGCCGACATGAAGAACTCGGCCGGGCGCTATGGTGGCTCGATCACCGCGGCGCAGTTCCTGCAGCGCCATGTCAACAACACACCCTGGGCGCATCTCGACATCGCGGGAACCGGAATGGCCGCCGCGAATTCCGAGATCAACCGCTCCTGGGGGCCGGGTTGGGGCGTGCGCCTGCTCGATCGGCTGGTCGCGGATCACTACGAAGGCTGATTCGCTGTCTGCGAAAATGCCGGCAACCCGTTAGGAAACAAGGGTTTCGATGGCTGAAATCCTGTTCTTCCATCTGCAGTCCCGCCCGCTGGAGCAGGTCCTGCCGACGATCCTCGACCGCGCCCTGTCGCGCGGCCAGAAGGTCGTCGTCGAGGTCGGCGGCCAGGAGCGCCTGAGCGTGCTCGACGACCATCTCTGGACCTATGCGGATGAAAGCTTCCTGCCGCATGTCACGGCGCTGGAGGCGGATGCGGCGAGCAATCCGATCGTGCTGACGACGCAGGCGCATAATCCGAACGCCGCACAGGTCCGGATCTGCGCCGATGGAGTTCGCATTCCCGACGCAATGCAGGACTACGAGCGCGTCGTCCTGATATTCGATGGTGACGATCCCGAGGCGCTCGCTGCCGCCCGCGAGGATTGGAAGAAGGCCAGGGCCTCGGGCCATGCCGCCAGCTACTGGCAGCAGGACGACGCCGGCCGCTGGGAGAAGAAAGCGTGAGACTGCCTGTTCTGTTGCTCTGCACCGCGGCCCTTGCGGGTTGTTCGGTCGATATGGGCGGTTTCGCCTTCCAGTCCGAAACGAAAGGCGGCGTCACCACGACGACGACCACGACCGCCAGCGCCGGCATCTCGACACGCGAACCGGTGCTGACCCCGGAAGGCGAATGCAGCGTCGGCGTCTCGCTCGATCCCTCGACCCGACCATTGCCGAAGGAGATCGCGCCCGGCATCACGGAATGCGAATTGCTGAAGCTGAAGGGCGCGCGCCCGACCGACGTGCTCGTCGGCGAGAGCGGCAAGGGCCAGCGCGAGGTCCAGGTGCTCTATTCCGAGCCCGGCGGCCGTGAGATCTACCTCTTCACCGACAACCGCCTGACCCGGATCGTGAAGCCCGGACAGGGTTGAGGGCGCTTCCTGCGCCAGTCGCAGGGCGGGCCGGCTTGCCGGTCTCTAGGCAAGCGCCGCATGCATGAACGATAGAGGAAAGCTTCCGGACCTGCCGGGATCGAGCCTCTTCCTCATGCATCCTCCTGCGACGACCTTATGAGCGTATCCGCCGACTGGAGCTGGCAGCGCGTCGCGCTGGCCGGCATGCGCGATGCGTTGATGCTGCCGGCCTGGATCGTCGGCTTCGGGCTGATCGGGATCGGCTCGCTCGCCCGCGATGTCGGTTATCCCGTCGATGTTGCCGTGCTCTCGACGATTCTGGTCTGGGCCGGCCCGTCGCAGGTGCTGTTCTTCGCTTCGATCGCCGCTGGAGCCGCCTGGAGCGCCATCGCGATCGCGATCGGCTTTGCCTCGTTGCGCTTCCTGCCGATGACCATGGCGATCCTGCCGCTGCTGCGCCGGCCCGGCCAGAGCGTCTGGCAGCAGCTTTTCCTGGCGCATTACGTCGCTGTCACCGCCTGGAGCGAGGGCTTGCGGCGCCTGCCCGGCATCGCTCCGCATCAGCGCGTCGCCTATTTCCTCGGCTTCGCCAATACCTGCATGGCGGTGAGCTCGATCGGTACCTTCGCGGGTTACTACCTGCTCGGCGCGCTGCCGGTTCCCTTCGCCGCCGGCCTGTTGTGCCTGACGCCCATGTTCTTTCTGGTCTCGCTGATCGCTGGCTTGCGCCATCGCGGCGATGTCGCGGCGCTCCTGCTCGGGCTTGCGCTGGCACCGATCTGCGAGCGCTTCATCGGCGGCGGCTTCGACCTGATCGTCGCTGGCCTTGTTGCAGGAACCCTGGCCTTCCTGATCGGACGGAGGCGGAAGCCGGCATGACCCAGCCGATCGCCATGCTCGACGGGCCGCTCTGGCCTTATCTCGCGCTGATGCTGTTCGCCGTGCTGCCGACGGAGATCTGGCGCTGGCTCGCGGTCGGTTTCGCGCGCGGGCTTTCCAACGATTCGCCGCTGCTGGAATGGGTGAGGGCGGTCGCGACCGCGCTGCTCGCTGGCATCGTCGCCAAGCTGATCGTTTCGCCGCCGGGCGTGCTCGCGGCAGCTCCGGGCTGGGTGCGGGTCGCTGCGCTGGCGGCCGCGGCCGCCGTGATGCTGTTCGACAAGCGCCGGATGATGCTCGCGGTGCTCGCCGGCGAAACCGTCCTGATCGTTGGCGTCTGGCTGTTCGCCGGCTAGGCCTCCACCAGCAACCGCCGGACATGGCCGAGCTTGTCGGGGTTGCGGGTGATGTAGATCGCGGCCACGGCCCCGTCGCGGATGTCGAGCGCCATCGCCTGAACCGTTTCGCCCCGCTCCAGGCTGATATAGCCGGGCAGGCCGTTGATCATCACGAACTCATAGCGCGAGGTGGCGCGCGCCTCGCGTTCGACACGGCGGCCGATTCCGGCGAAGAAGCGGCCGATCTTGTCGCTGCCCAGGATCGGGTTCAGCACGGAATTGACCTTGCCGCCGCCATCGGCGCGGAGGATCGCGTCATGGGCCAGCATGCTCTTCAGGATCGTCGCATCGGTGCTGTGGGCGGCTTCGAAGAAGGCTTTCGCATAGAGCCGGGCATCATCGGGCGAGAGCGGGTGGCGCAGGCCGTCCTCCTCGCGCGCATGGCGGCGCGCTCGAGACACCAGCTGCCGGCAGGCGGCTTCGCTGCGCCCGAGCGTCTCCGCGATCTCCGCGAAGGGCAGGTCGAAGACATCGTGCAGCAGGAAGGCGGCGCGCTCCAGTGGCGAGAGCCGCTCCAGCGCGAGCTGGAGCGCATAGGGCACGTCGATCGCCTCATCAGTGCTCGGGGCGGCGCCGATCGTCTCGATCAGGGGCTCCGGCAGCCAGGCGCCGACATAGGTCTCGCGCTTGCGCCGGGCCGATTTCAGCAGGTCGAGGCAGAGCCGGGTCACCACGCGTCCGAGCCAGGCGCGCGGGTTGGCGACCGCCTCGGGTGCGGATTCATGCCAGCGCAGCCACGCATCCTGCACCACATCCTCGGCATCGCTGAGCGAGCCGAGCATGCGGTAGGCGAGACGGGTCAGATAGGACCGGTTGGCCTCGAAAGGGCTGGCAGGCGCGCCCGTCATGCGCGCCGGGTTGGTGTCATCAGGCGGCAGCCTCGCTCTTGCGCGGCCGGTCGGCCGGGTGGCGCGTGCGGAAGCCGACATTGACGCGGTTCCAGGTGTTGATCGCGCCGATCGCGAAGGACAGGTCGACCATGTCCTTCTCGCTGAAATGCTCCTTGAGCTCGGCATAGGCCGCGTCGCTCGGGCTGCGCTCGGAGGCGCGGGTCAGTTCCTCGGTCCAGCGCAGGGCGGCGCGCTCGCGCGGCGTATAGAGCTCGGACTCCTCCCAGGCATTGAGCAGGTTGATGCGCGCCTCGCTCTCGCCGGCCTTGCGCGCGTCGAGCACATGCATGTGCAGACAATAAGCGCAGCGGTTGATCTGCGAGGCGCGGATCTTCACCAGTTCCATCAGGCTGTGCTCGATGGCCGAGTTGTTGATGTAATCCTGCAGGACCAGCATGGCCTTGTAGGCTTCGGGCGCGATCTGGAAGGCGTTGAGGCGTTGGCTCATGATTGTCTCCATCGGTTGATGACGACAAGACGAGGCAGAACGCCTCGCTGTGACATGGCCCGTCAGATTTTTTTCAGGGCCTCGCGGATTTTCTCGGCATTGCTGGCGAGCACCTCGTTCTTCTCCATCGCGCCGGTATGCGGGCGCAGCGCCACGCCGTCGAAACGTGGCATGACATGGACATGGAGATGGAACACGACCTGGCCGCCGGCAGCCTCGTTGAACTGCTGGATGGTGACGCCCTCGGCCGAGAAGGCGGCTTTCACCGCCCGTGCCAGCTTCTGCGTGGACAGCGCCACCGCTTTCAGCGCATCGGCCGGGGCATCGAAGACGTTGCGGCAAGGCGCCTTGGGGATCACCAGCACATGGCCGTCGGCGCGCGGCATGATGTCCATGATCGCCAGCGTCTCGGCATCCTCGTAGACGGTGTGAGAGGGCAGTTCGCCGCGCAGGATCTTGGCGAAGACGTTTGAGGGATCATAGGCGGTCATGGCGGGTCCGGCAGGATCGAAAAGGGTCGGCGCAAGCTGCGGCGCGCCAGCCGGGGCGTCAAGGCCGCGGACCGGCTGCCGGCCCCGCCTCAGGCGCCGAGCGGCAGAACCGTCTCGATATGGGCGTCGAGCACGAGGTCGTCGCTCGCGCCCATCACCTGAAGCTCGCTCACGGTGAGGCGGAGCAGGGACTTGCCCCACCAGCGCGCGACGATCTCGGCCAGCGCGGAGGTCTCCTCGGCATCGAGGTCGTCGGTCAGATTGTAGAGGCCGATGAGCCAGAGATCGCCCGGCACCCGGCCGAAAGCGCCCTGAACCTCCTGCAACGTGTTCTGGCCGTCCCGCTTCTCCGGATAGACCGGCAGATAGAGCCGGCCGCGATTGACGTTGCCGGAGAAGAGCCCGCGCAGTTCGACCGAGAAGGGTTCGATCCGGCGCAGCGCTTCGCGGGTTTCGGCGACAATGGCCGGAGGCTCGGCGAGGCTGAGCGAGCCGCAGACGGTTGCGTGCAAGCGGTCCTGCCGTTTCGGCAGGATGTTCCAGGCGATCTTGTGGGCGAAAGAAGCGGCCTTCAGTTCGCCTTCCAGAGTGAGGAAGGCGGGCGAAGCGCGCAAGGCATCGTCTTCCACCGGCAGAACCAGCGAATAGACCGCCGGGTGGCGTCCCATCTCGTAGAACTTGTCCTCGCGCCGGGCGATGACACCGGGATGCTCAGGCGCGACCAGCGGCAGATGCGCCAGCCGGTAGCTCTCGTCGAGCGTCAGCGGCGTCGTGAGGTCGGTGAGGCTGCGGCGATAGCCGAGTTCGCCATCCTCGCAGAACGATATTGATCGACCCGAGCCCTCATCCTGAGGAGCCGCTCCGTCAGGAGTGGCGTCTCGAAGGATGTTCGCCGAGGCTCTGGAACCCACTGGAACATCCTTCGAGACGCCGCTGCGCGGCTCCTCAGGATGAGGGCTCGCGTGTTTGACGGCTTCGTCAGTCATCGGCGGTGTCCGTCTTGCGGAAGGGGCTTTCGACTGCCAGCGCTTCTCGTGCCGCCGCGATCTGCTCGCGCTCCTGCGCGAGATAGGCGGCGACGGGGCGGCGCAGGCCGGGATCGGCGATCTGGTGCAGCGAGCGGGTGATGACCGGCCGGTAGCCGCGCGCCAGCTTGTGCTCGCCCTGCGCACCGGCCTCGACGCGGGCGAGGCCATGCGCGATCGCATAGTCGATGGCCTGATGGTAGCAGACCTCGAAATGCAGGAAGGGGTGGTCCTCGATGCAGCCCCAGTTGCGGCCGTAGAGCGTGTTGGCGCCGCGGAAGTTGATGGCGCCGGCGATATGGCGCCCGGCGCGTTTCGCCATCACCAGCACGATGCGCTCTCCCATCGCCGCGCCGACTGCCGAGAAGAACGCGCGGTTGAGATAGGGCCGGCCCCATTTGCGCGCCCCGGTATCCTCGTAGAACGAGAAGAAGTCGTCCCAGACCGTCTCGGTGAGATCGTTGCCCGACAGGACATCGATCGTGATCCCGGCCGAAAGCGCCTCGCGCCGCTCGCGCTTCAGCGCCTTGCGCTTGCGCGAGGCCAGCGTCGCCAGGAAATCGTCATAGGTGGCGAAGCCTTCGTTCTGCCAGTGGAATTGCAGGTCGTTGCGCTCGATATAGCCGGCCTGTTTCAGCGCGGCGATATCCGGCTCCTGTGCGAAGGTGACATGGACCGAGGAGGCCTGCGTCTGTCCGCGCAAGGCCTCCAGCCCGCCGATCAAGGCGGCGCGGGCTTCCTCCGCGCGTGGCGTGTCCGCTACCAGCAGGCGGGGGCCAGTGGCCGGGGTGAAGGGCGCCGCGACCTGGAGCTTGGGGTAATAGCGCCCGCCGGCGCGCTCATAGGCGTCGGCCCAGCTGTGGTCGAAGACGTATTCGCCCTGGCTGTGGCTCTTCAGGAAACTGGGTGCCGCCGCCAGGAGCTGGCCGGCCTCGTCCTCGACAAGGAGATAGGCGGGCGACCAGCCGGTGCGGCCGCCGATGCAGCGGCTGTCTTCCAGCGCCATGAGGAATTCATGGCTGACGAAGGGATTGTCCCGGTCCAGCGCTGGGTCGGCAAGTGGCGCAGCGGGCGCCGAGATGGCGTCCGCCAGCGCGTGGGGATTGGCACAGGCATTCCATGCGCCGGCGGGGACGGCCTTGAGAGAGGTCGCGACACGAACGGTGAGATCGCCGTTCCCCGCTTCGCTCAAGGGCGAAAGCCCTCGAAGACCATCTGGTCGGCCATGGCCGCGGCCCGCTGCCGCTCTTCCGACGTGCGCACCGTCCAGCTCATCAGCGGCAAGCCCAACGCGTTGCGGCAGAGATAGGGCGCGGCGCTCTCCAGATCCGTGACCTTCCACGAGATGAAGTCCGGGCGGCTTTCGGTGAAGTGCAGGAGATTGGCGAGCGCATGCTTCCGCTCCGGCGACAGGCTGACATAGTCGCCGTAATCATAGGCGTTCATCGCCACGATGCCGCGCGGAATCTCCGGCGCCAGCTCGCGCAGCGCCGTCACGATATCCGGATCGAAGGACTTGATCACGATCGGGTGACCCTTGTAGCCGGCGACGACCTCCACGGTCCGCTTGGTCAGGGTCAGGTCGCCGTCGAAACGGCTCTTGATCTCGATCACCAGCGGAACGCGCCCGCCGATCAGGTCGAGGAAGGCAGAGAGCGTCAGGATGGGATCGCTCGATCCCTTGAGCGTGATCGCGCCGAGCTCCGCAGCCTTGCGCGAAACGACGGCGCCAGTCGCGCCCGTCAGGCGGTCGAGCACGAAATCGTGGAACACGACCGCCTCGCCATCCGCCGTGAGCTGGACATCGCATTCGATGCCGAAACCGCCTGCGATCGCGGCCGTGGCGGCGGAGGGGCTGTTCTCGATCACGCCGGCGGCGAGATCATGCAGGCCGCGATGGGCGATCGGCCTGGCGACAAGCCAGCCCAGATCGGGCCGGCCGGCATTCTTGATGGACCCTGCGGACATCAGGCGATCTCGAACATCGCTTCGACCTCGACGGCGGCATCGGCCGGCAATTCGGCGACGCCGACGGTCGAGCGGGCATGGCGGCCCTTGTCGCCGAGAACCTCGACCATCAGATCGGAGGCGCCGTTCATGATCGCGGGCAGGGCGGCGAAATGCGGGGCGGCATTGATGAAGCCGCCGAGGCGGACGCAGCGCACGATGCGGCCGAGATCGCCGCCGAGCGCGGCCTTGGCCTGGGCCAGCACGTTGATGGCGCAGAGGCGGGCGGCTTCCAGCCCGGCCTCGTTGAAGATCTCGGCGCCGAGCTTGCCCTTGTGCTTGTCCGCGAGCTTGCCGTCGAGCCCGAAGCAGATCTGGCCCGAGATGATCAGCAGGTTGCCGGTGATCACATAAGGCACGTAATTGGCGATCGGCGCGGCCGGAGACGGCAGCGTGATGCCGAGTTCGGCGAGGCGGGTATCGGCGGCGTTCATGGGCTTGGCTCCGCGAGCGAGGCAGGGTGCCTTCGGGCAGGCCTTTCATGGCCGATGGCCGGGCGGCCCGCAAGCACCGTGGCATGCCGGGCGGGCAGGGCCGATGCGATGCTCGAGAGAGGCGCCATTGCCATGTTTGCGCCATTGCCGCGATGCACCTAGATTTCGCAGAAGGCCATAACGGACAAGCGGCGCATGAACGGAACAGTCTCGAAGCTCGCGGCCCAGGCGAGCGGGGTTTTGACGGGGGCGCTGGTTCTGGCCGCGATGCCGGCCTTTGCGCAGGCGACGTCCGAGCGCGTGGTGCTGGCGCCGCACCGCGCGGTCTACGATCTCGTGCTCGACAGCACCAAGCCATCCGGCAATATCGAGACGGCGAAGGGCCGCATCGCCTTCGAGTTCACCGGCGACGCCTGCGAGGGCTATGCGCTGTCCTTCCGGCAGGTGACGCAGCTCGGCACCGAAGCCGGGCCGCGGCTGATCGATGCCCGCACCACCAGTTTCGAGGCTGGCGACGGCGCGAATTACCGCTTCAAGACCGAAAGCACGGCCGCCGGCGCCAAGCCCGACACGGTCGATGGCACCGCGCAGAAAAGCGATGGCGGCTATGAGGTGAAGCTGCGCCTGCCCAAGGTCGAGACCCATCGCGAGGCGAGCGATGCCCTGTTCCCCAATGCGCAGATGAAGGCCGTGATCCAGGCCGCGCGCGCCGGGCAGAAGACTTTGAGCGTGCGCCTCTATGACGGCGCGAATTCCGGCAAGGAGGTCTATGACACGCTCTCGATCATCGGGAAGCGCATCGAGGCCGCGCCCTCCGAGAAGCCTTTGCAGCGCCCCGAATTCGAGAAGCTGGCGCGCTGGCCGGTGACGATCTCCTATTTCAAGGCGGGCTCCGGCGAATCGACACCCGCCTACAGCATCAATTTCGAGCTCTACGAGAACGGCGTCACCGGCGCGATCCGGCTCGATTACGGCTCGTTTGCGCTGCGCGGCACGCTCACGCGTCTGGATCTTCTTCCTCAGGAGCCTTGCGCGAAGTAGCGGGCTCCGACGAGCGGCGCTGCGGCAGCCGCAGGCTCAAGCCCTTGCCGATCGCCTCGTCGCCGAAGCGGGCGCGCAATTTATCGAGCGCGCCCTCCATCGCTTTCAGGCGCGGCGTTGCCGTGTCGGCGAGGTCGCCATGGTCGGCGGCATCCGGCGGGCTGAAATCGCTCGCGCCGATGCCGATCAGGCGATAATGCGCGCCGTTGCACTCACGCTTCAGCAAATCGCGCCCGGCGGCGAAGAGGCGCGCGGCGAGCTGCGTCGGCTCCGGCAGACGGGCGGCGCGGGTGATGATGTGGAAGTCGGCGGTCTTCAGCTTCAGCGTGATGGTCCGGCCCGCAAGCTCCTGCGCCTTCAGCCGTTTCGAAGTCTTCTCGCAGAGCCGCCACAGGATCGGTTCCAGCTCCTCGAAGCGCGCGAGATCGACGTCGAGCGTGGTTTCGCTTGAGACGCTCTTGGTCTCGCGCTCCGGCGTGACCTGACGCGGGTCGATGCCGTTCGCGAGGTTCTTCAGGCGAGGGCCGTCCTTGCCGGCGAGCTTGAAGAGCTTGTCGACGGGCGCCTCGCGCAGATCGCCGATCAGCTTGAAGCCGCCTTCCGCCAGCCTGGCCACGCCAGCCGGCCCCATGCCGGGAATGAGGCTGATCGGCTTGGTCGCGAGGAAGGCCACGGCTTCGCCCCGCCCGATGATCGAGAAGCCGCGCGGCTTGTCGAGATCGGAGGCGACCTTGGCGAGGAACTTGGCATAGGACAGCCCGACCGAGATGGTGATGCCGAGCTCGGCTTCGACATGCCGGGCGAAGCGCGCCAGCGTCACGGCGGGGCTGGCATGGTGCAGGCGCTCCGTGCCGGAGAGGTCGAGAAAGGCCTCGTCGATCGAGAGCGGCTCGACCAGCGGCGTCAGCTCCCGCATCAGCTGGCGGACCTGACGGCCGACGGCGACATATTTCGCCATGTTCGGCTTGACGACCACCGCCTCGGGGCAGGCCTTCAGCGCCTTGAACATCGGCATGGCCGAGCGCACGCCATAGGTGCGCGCGATATAGCAGCAGGTCGAGACCACGCCGCGCTTGCCGCCGCCGACGATGACCGGCTTGTCCTGCAGGCTCGGATCGTCGCGCTTCTCGATCGTGGCGTAGAAGGCATCGCAATCGATATGGGCGAGGCTCAAGCTGTCGCGCTCGACATGACTGAGCAGGCGCGGCGAACCGCAGGCCGGGCAGCGCTTCGCTGGCCCGGACAAGTCATGATCCGCGAGACAATCGCGGCAGAGCCAGCGCGGCGAGGGCGCGCCCGTGCTCAAGAGAAGTCGTCCGGCTCCGGCCCGGCAAGGACGCGCCTGGCGTCGGCGACGATTTCGGGATTCAGCCTTAAATTTCCGGCAAACTCCAGAAGGAGCGAATCGCTGCTGCCGATATGGTCGAGCACGGCGGCGAGAAAGCCGGGCTCGCCGGCGGCCTGGCGCAGATTGGCGGGGTTGAGGCCGGTCACGCTTAGAAAGGGCTCGATCCGCTCGGGTTCGGAGGCCAGGAAGGCGAGGGCCTGGAGCGCGAGCGCCTCGGCCTCGTCGGTGGTCGGTCGTCGTATCATGGGGGCCTTGAGTCGCGTATCCGGTTTGCGTTTCGTCAACTGCTCGCGTGTTACGCAATCATCGAACGACGCCGCCAATTTGGAAAGCCCGCCATCGGCGTGAGCCTTCCCGGCGCGAATGAAGGGCGGCCCGATGAAGACGGTTCTGATCGTCGAAGACAACGAGCTCAACATGAAGCTCTTCAACGATCTGCTCGAAGCCCATGGCTATGCGACGTTGAAAACGTCGGACGGCATCGAAGCGATCGAACTGGCGCGGACGCATCATCCCGCGCTGATCCTGATGGATATCCAGCTGCCGGAGGTCTCCGGGCTCGAAGTGACCAAGTGGATCAAGGAAGATGACGACCTCAAGGCGATTCCGGTCGTCGCGGTCACGGCCTTCGCGATGAAGGGCGACGAGGAGCGGATCCGGGAGGGCGGCTGCGAGGCCTATCTCTCCAAGCCGATCTCGGTCGCGAAATTCCTGGAGACCGTCCGCACCTATGCCGGCGCGGCCTGAGCCGGCGAAAGCACAGCCATGACTGCCCGCGTCCTCGTCGTCGACGATATTCCCGCCAATGTGAAGCTTCTCGAAGCCAAGCTCTCGGCCGAGTATTTCGACGTGGTCACCGCGACGAACGGGCGTGATGCGATTGCGCTCTGCGAGCGCGGCGAGGTCGATATCGTCCTGCTCGACGTGATGATGCCCGGCATGAACGGCTTCGAGGTCTGCCGGCGGCTCAAGGGCGCGCCCTCGACCGCGCATATCCCCGTCGTCATCGTCACGACGCTCGACCAGCCGCGCGACCGCCTGCAGGGGCTGGATGCCGGCGCCGACGACTTCCTGACCAAGCCACTCGACGATACCGCGCTCTTTGCTCGCGTGCGCAGCCTAGCCCGGCTGAAGGCGATGACCGACGAGTTGCGCAGCCGTGCCGTGGCCTCCGTCCGTCTGGGAATCGCCGACCCGCTCGCCTCGGCGGCGGCCGAGACGGGCCTGAATGGCCGCATCCTTGTGATCGAGGATCGCCCGAGCGCGGCCGAGCGGTTGCAGAACACGCTTTCGGCCTTCCATGCCGTGGAGATCGAGGCCGACGCCCCGCAGGCCGTGATGCGCGCGGCCGAGGGCGATTTCGACGCCGTCGTCATCAGCCTCGGTCTGCAGGGGCAGGACGGCTTGCGCCTGTGCAGTCAGCTGCGCTCGCTGGAGCGCACGCGCGATATTTCCGTGCTGCTCATGGGCGAGATCGAGGATCGCGACCGCATCCTGCGTGGCCTTGAGATCGGCGCGCATGACTTTCTGGTTCGCCCGATCGACCGCAACGAACTGCTGGCGCGCGTGCGCACCCAGGTGCGCCGCAAGCGCTTCACCGAGCGGCTGCGCGACAGCGTGCAATCCTCGATGGAAATGGCGGTGATGGACCAGCTCACCGGGCTGCATAACCGCCGATTCATGGATAACCGGCTCGCCGTGATGTTCGACGAGTCGGCGCTCAGGGCCCGGTCGCTCTCGCTGCTCGTGCTCGATATCGATCATTTCAAGTCGGTCAACGACAGCTGGGGCCATGATGCCGGCGACGAGGTTCTGCGCGAATTCGCCGACCGCGTCCGCGCCTGCACCCGCGGCATCGATCTCGTCGCGCGCATGGGCGGCGAGGAGATTGTCGTTGTGCTGCCCGATACCGGGCGCGATGCTGCCTATCGCGTCGCCGAGCGCATCCGCGAGCGGGTCGAGAGCGCGCCCTTCGCGGTCCAGAGCCATACGCGGGACATCAAGGTGACCGTTTCGGTCGGCGTGTCGAACCGGCGCGCGGGTGACGCATCCTCCGCCGACATGATGAAGCGCGCGGATGACGCGCTCTACCGGGCCAAGGCCAGCGGCCGCAATCGCGTGATCGTCGCCAGCGCGGCGTGAGGCACCAACGCCTCCGCCGCAGGCCTGCAGCGTCATCTTCAAGCTTATTCTTAGGCCGTCGCGGCAAGCTGCTGACGTCGAGCAGTAATGTGCTTCGGCATTTGTGCATGCATCGGAGGCTTTAAGCTTAGCAGGTAGGGTTAACGATCGATGAATGTCGGCGATCGGTCGGATTTGATTGATTCGGATCCGGTGCATTGTAGAGGTTGTGCAACGCAGTGATCACGCAGATCGCTCCCAAATGCCCCTCGGGTGCTCAGGTCCGCCGCATCTCCTGGGAAACCGAAGGGCTCGGCCGGTCGGTGACGGATTTCTGGCCTCCTCAGAACCGCTTCCGACCGGCCACCTTGCGTTGCAGTACGGTGCCTAGCAATTACAAGAGCTTTATTTACCGTTACTAGCTCGCCTTGGCTGCGCGGCTCCGGGACCTCTTCGCGAGCAGCTCGCCGTCGCCAATCCTGATGCCCGGCTCCGGAGCTTCCCTACGAGCGTATGGCCGACGGCGACGCTCCCGGTGAAGGTCACCTTGTCGACACCGCCATGGCACGCCAGCGCCGCGCCGGTCGCGGTCTTGCGCTTGATATCGGGGCGGAATCCTCAGCGATCAAGGAATGGCCTGTATCGGGTGAAAGGAGTTCCGATGGCTGCTTCGCCGGGCGTTCGAAAATATAACTAACAGTTGTTTTGTTATTTCCCGCTCCTACAGTGATGCGCAATGGCGTCTGGAACGTTGGACACGCCGACGTTTTCCCAGGAGAGCGCCTCGTTTCCGGGAGAATGAAACATGGTGCAGATGTCCCGCGCCCGTCCTGAAAAGCAGCCCGTTCCGGGCCCGCTTGCCCGCTGGTGGAGGCGTTGCGAACCGGCCCGATATGGCCTGCTCGTGAGCACCGCGCTCATCGCCTGCGCCGGAACGATGACGTCGCCTGTCTCCGCGCAGGAGAAGAAGGGCGTGAAGATCGGTGTGCTCGGCGCATCGAGCGGCCCCTATGGCGATGTCGGCGGCCACGGCTCCGTGGTGGCCGCGCAGATGGCGATCGCGGATTTCGGCGGCTCGGTCCTGGGCCAACCGATCGAGCTGGTCTCGGCCGATCACCAATCCAAGCCGGATACCGCGGTGACCATCGCGCGCAGTTGGTTCGACGTCGATGGCGTCGATGTCATCACCGATCTCTCGACCTCGCCGGTCGCCATCGCCGTGCAGAAGCTCGCAGCCGACAAGAAGCGCATCACGCTGAATTCGACCGCGTCGACCGATGCGCTCACGAACCATGAGTGCACGGCTTACGGAGCGCACTGGACCTACGACAGCTATTCGATCGGCAAGGTGGTGGCCTCCGGCGTCGCCAAGCCCGGCTCGACCTGGTTCTTCCTGACCGTCGACAATGCCGGCGGAACCGGTCTCCAGAACGCGCTGACGCCGTTCCTGCAGGCCAAGGGGGCGAAGATCGTCGGCGGCGTCCGGCACCCGATCAACACGACCGACATGTCGTCCTTCCTGCTGCAGGCCCAGGCCTCGAAAGCGCAATACATCGCGCTCGCGAACGGCGGCATGGACACGACCACGGCCCTGAAACAGGCGCAGGAATTCGGCCTCTCCCAGAACGGACAGACGCTCGTCGGCACCGCGATCTTCCTGTCGGATGTCAGGGCCATGGGGTTGGCGGATGCCGGCGGCCTGCAGTTCGGCACCGGCTTCGTCAACGATCGGACCCCGGAGGCCGCGGAGTGGTCGCGGCGCTTCATCGAGCGCTTCAAGACCGCGCCCAACGACGTGCATGCCGGCGTCTACTCTTCGATCCTGCACTATCTGAAGGCTGTGAAGGCGGCCGGGACGAAGGATGCCGACGCCGTCATGGCGAAGATGCGAGAGACGCCGGTCAACGACATGTTCGCGACCAACGGCGTCCTGCGGAAGGACGGTCGGATGGTGCACGACATGTATCTCGTCCAGGTCAAGAAGCCGGCGGAATCCAAGGGGCCGAACGACATCGTCAAGCTCGTGCAGACCATTCCCGGCGCGGAGGCGTTTCGCCCCCTGTCCGAGAGCGGCTGCTCGCTGGTCAAGGCTGCCCAGTAACATCGCCTGACCTTGTTTCGACGGGGCGCGCCGCGCTGACGCGCCCCTTTTTCATGACATGAAGGGAGGTCTCGGATGAGACTCGGGGGAAAGCTCGCCATCATCACGGCGGCGGCATCGGGCATGGGCCGCGCCGGCTGCAAGCTCTTCGCGGAGAATGGCGCGACAGTCGCCGCGATCGATATCGACAGGGAGCGGCTCGAACAGGTCGTTGCCGAAATCAAGGCCGCCGGGGGGAGGGCGATCGCGCTCCAGGCCGATCTCTCCAGCCCCGAGGCGTGCAAGGACGTGATGAAGGCGGCCATTGCGGAGCTGGGCGGCCTGGACGTGCTCTGGGCTCATGCCGGCATCCCGGGCCCTGCCGCGGTCGAGGATGTCGATCTCGCCGAGTACCGGCGCGCGATCGATCTCAACATCACCTCGGCCCTGATCTGCGCGGGCGAGGCGGCGCCGGCCATGCGCGCGCGCAATGGCGGAGCGATCGTCTTCACGGCTTCGGTGTCCGGCCTCGTCGGATCGCCGGCGAGCCCGGTCTATTCGGCCGCCAAGTTCGGCGTGGTCGGCCTGGCGAAATCGCTGGCCCAACGTTTCGCGCCGGATGGCATCCGTGTGAATGCCGTCTGCCCCGGTCTGACCGAGACGCCGATGAAGGCGGTCTTCCTCGGGCGCTCCGACGACGACGAAGGACGCGAAAGCCTCGAGCGCCGCGTGATGGCATCGATTCCGCTCGGGCGTGTCGCCCGCCCGGAGGAAATCGCCCATGGCGCGCTCTGGCTGGCGTCGGACGATGCGTCCTATGTCACCGGCGTCGCACTGCCGGTCGATGGCGGTTACACCTCGCGCTGAGCGCTCTCGCCAAAATCGAAAAGCCGGGTGCGTTTCCGCGTGCCCGGCTTTCGGTGTTTCAGGCGATTGATCCCGGCGGCGCGGGGGCAGCCAACGCCCCCCGCTGATAATCTCAGGCGGCGAAGGCGCGGGCGTCCACGCCGGCTGCGATGTCGCCATCGCCGAAGCCGATTTCGCGCAGGATCTCCGCGGTGTGCTCGCCGGGGCGAGGGGCGTTGCTGGTGACCGTACCCGGCGTGCGCGAGAGACGTGGCGCCGGCGCCGGATGCTCGATCCCGTCGATCGCGTGGAACATCGCGCGGGCCTGGAAATGCGGATGCGCCGGCACTTCATCGAGCGACAGCACCGGCGAGACGCAGGCATCGGTGCCCGCGAAAGCGGCTTCCCACTCGGCCCGCGTGCCGCTCGCGATCCTGCCGGCGATCGCTTCTTCCAGGTTCGACCAGCCGGCGCGGTCGTTCTGGGCGGGCAATGCTGCGGCCTCAAGGCCGAGGCGGTCGAGGAAGGCCGCGTAGAACTTGCTCTCGATCGGCCCCACGGCGAGCCAGCCGCCGTCTTGCGTGGGGTAGCAGCGATAATAGGGCGCGCCGCCATCCAGCACGTTCTCGCCGCGCGGATGCAGCGCGCCCGTCTGGCGCATGCCGTGGAACACGGTGAGCAGGCTGGTGACGCCGTCGATCATGGCGGAGTCGATGACCTGTCCCTGTCCCGATTGTTCAGCGGATCGCAGCGCGCAGAGGATGCCGAAGGCCATATAGAGGGCGCCGCCCGCATAGTCGCCGACGAGATTGAGCGGCACGGAGGGGGGGCCTTCCGAGGCTCCCATCATGCCGAGCGCGCCGGCCAGGCCGATATAGTTGATGTCGTGCCCGGCGCGCTGCGCCAGCGGCCCGTCCTGCCCCCAGCCGGTCGCCCGAGCGAAAACCAGTTGCGGCCGCAGGGCGAGGCAGCGCTCGGGACCGAAGCCGAGCCGCTCCATCACCCCGGGCCGGAAACCCTCCAGCAGAACGTCGGCGCGCGCAACGAGGCGCGTGAGCGCCTCGCGACCTTGGGCGGTCTTGAGGTCGAGCGCGATCGAGCGCTTGTTGCGATTGCGCAGGTCATAGGCGGAGGGGATCGCGATACCCAGGCCGGCATCCTCGACGCGCTCGATGCGGATGATGTCGGCTCCCATGTCGCCGAGCAGCATGCCGCAGAATGGTGTCGGGCCGAGCCCAGCCATCTCGACGACGCACACGCCGCTCAAGGGCCCCTTGCCGGCCGTCGCCTGGTCTTTGCCTGGCATGCGCTTCTCCCGCTTCTCGCCGGACGACAGGCAGCCGCTCGCGCGCCCGTTCCAGAGAGGGCGGCGTCTGCCTCGGCATGTCCGGCTTTTGTGCTTGTCCGGTCTTCTAAGCATTCCGGGTTCGGGCTGTCCAAACGCCATAGGCTCGGCCGTCGAGGCCTATAGGCATCGCTTTCAGGTCAGGCGCTGCCGGGCGGCCGGGGTTCCGCCTCGTCTTCGCGGATGCCATTCGCTCGACATGGCGCCGCCCGCGATGTCGGTGGTCGCGCTCGCGCGGGACTGCCGCTAGGATGAGGGCGAGGAAACTCTGGGTTGGCCGGCGTTCAGATCAGGCAATCCGGTCGACAAGGGGGGACAAGAGTGCAAGACGCTGACCATTCGGCGCCCCTGATCGAGCTGCGGGCATTGCTCAACTTCATCATGCTCGCGGAACACGGCTCGCTTTCGGCGGCGGCTAGCGCGCTCGGTCTCACCCAGCCCTCGGTCTCGGAGAACGTAGCCCGGCTGGAGCGCAAGCTTCAGGTCAAGCTCGCCACGCGCGGCCCGCGCGGCGCCGTGCTGACGGAGGCCGGCCGCATGCTCGCGGTTCGCGGCAAGGAGCTGATCAAGCACGCCAACGTCCTGGCGGCGGCCGTCCAGGAATTCGGAGCGGAACCCAGCGGCCGGGTCACCGTCGGTCTTCCGCCGTCCCTTAACGTCTTCCTCAGCGTGCCGCTGGCGGAGACGATCCATGCGGAATTCCCCAGTATCCGCCTCCACATCGCCGAGGCCTCGTCGGGCGACATCCTCGATTGGATCGAGAGCGAGAAATACGATCTCGGCTGCATCTTCGAGGCGGCCAATCCCTCGATCTTCGAGACCGTTCCGATGATGACCGAGGAGCTGTTCTTCGCCGCGGCGGACGACAATCTTCCGGCCGGAGCACAAGCGGGGGAAGGGCGCATCACGCCCGAGATGCTGGCGCAGGTGCCGCTGGTGCTGCCCAGCCATCCGCATGGCTTCCGCCGCATCGTGGAGCGCTATGCCAAAGCCAACAATATCGGCCTGAACGTGGTTCTGGAAATCGATTCCCTGCCGCAGATCGTCGAGATGGTCAGTCGCGCCAGCGCCTATTCGCTGCTGCCGCATTCGGCGCTGACCGGAGCCAGGCCCTCCGGCCCCCTGGCATTGATGCGGCTCGAACCGCCGGCGCACCGGACCGGCTATCTCGTGCGCAAACGCACGCGCTCGGCCTCGAACTCGACGGCCGCGGTGCAGGACGTCATCCTCAAGATCATCGGGGAGCTGGTCGAACGCCACAAGCTCTCCAGCGGCGATATTCCGGTGATCCGGGGCGGTTAGAGGCTCTTGGCGCGGGCTTCCCGCTGCGGCCTTTCCGGCCGGTTCCAATAGCATCAAAGGGCATTCCTATAGCGGCTGGCGGGCCAATTGTTGCCTGCCGGTGGCGGTGTTACTCGATTCAGCGGCGAAGAAAACAACAGCGCCATTGGCCGGATCGCATCCGTGCCGGGCCATAAGCATCGCGTTCGACCCTCGCGGGTCGAGCCGGGAGGATGACCGTGCCGCGGGACGTCACCACGAATGTCGAAGTCCTCAACGGGCTGATGAGCGAGCGCTTCACCTGCCGGGCCTACCGGGCCGAGCAGGTGCCTGAAGCGACGATCCAGGGCATTCTCCAGCTCGCCCGCAACACGGCGTCGTGGTGCAACGTGCAGCCCTGGCAGGTCGTCATCACCTCGGGCGAAGCCACCGATCTCTTTCGTGGCGCACTGATGGACGAAGCCCGCGCGCATCCCGAAGGCGAGCCCGATATTCCATTCCCCCCGGGCTATCACGGCATCTACAAGGCCCGCCGGCAGGAAACCGGCTACCAGCTCTATGCCGCGCTCGGCATCGCTCGCGAGGATCGGGAGCGGCGCCAGGAGCAGAGCTTCGAGAACTTCCGTCTCTTCGGCGCGCCCCATGTCGCGATCGTCTCCGTGCCGGCCGAGATCGGGCCTTATGCCATTGCCGATTGCGGACAGTTCGTCGGCTCGTTCCTGCTCGCGGCGCGCGCTTATGGCGTGGACACCACGCCACAGGCTGCGCTGGCGCAGCATTCGGCGTTCATTCGCGGCCATTTCGAGATACCCGAGACGCAGCGCATCCTGTGCGGCATCTCCTTTGGCTATGCCGACAGGGAGCATCCCGCGAACAGCTTCCGGACCAGGCGTGCCGCTGCCGACGAGATCGCGCGGCTCGTGGGACAGGAGCCGGTCGGCGAAGCAGAAAGCCGCGTGTCGGAAGCCGGCTGAGCGGCAGCTGACGTCAATGGCATAGCTGGCGAGCCGGAGATCGTCGGTGCCGAACCATGTCGATTTCATCTAACAAACGTTAATTAGAAGAATGGGTTGCCCGACTTGCATCGCTACAGGCGGGCGACGGCGCAGCGGGCAGCCAAGGAGAGGAAGCAGCAATGATCTGGGACGGGCCGCAGGATCGCATCTTTGTCGCCGGAGAGTGGGCGCGGCCGCAATCCGGCGATGGTGTCGATGTCATCTCGCCGTTCAGCGAGAAGCCGATCGGCCGCGCGGTCTCGGCGTCGCGGACGGATATCGACAGCGCCGTGGCGGCGGCGCGGGCAGCTCTCGACAGCGGCCCATGGCCGCGCATGCAGCTCGCCGAGCGGATGGCGATCCTTCAGCGCCTGAGCGAGCTGCTGAAGGTGGAACAGGACAGGATCGCCCGGCTGGTCACGGCCGAGATGGGCTGCCCCATCACCCTGTCGCAAGGCATGCAGGCTGCCGGCCCGCGCGTGCTGCTCGACAGCTTTCTTGAGCTCGCGCCGCGCTATCCCTTCACCGAACTGCGCCGCTCGTCGACCGGCAACGGTCTGGTGATCCGCGAGCCGGTCGGCGTCGTCGCGGCGGTGATCCCCTGGAACGCGCCGATGCTGATCGCCATGATCAAGCTGGCGCCGGCCCTGCTCGCCGGCAACACCGTCGTGCTGAAGCCGGCGCTGGAGACGCCGTTCGATTCCTATCTGCTGGCCGAGCTGGCGCAGAAGGCCGGATTGCCGAAGGGCGTGCTCAATGTCGTGCCGGCGGATCGCGAGGTCAGCGAATATCTCTGCCTCCATCCCGGCGTGAACAAGGTGTCGTTCACCGGCTCCTCGGCCGCCGGTCGCAAGCTGGCTTCGTTGTGCGGCCAGGAAATCCGGCGGATCACCCTCGAACTGGGCGGCAA
Organism: Allobosea sp. MMO-172; assembly: GCF_037147855.1. Taxonomy (NCBI): domain Bacteria; kingdom Pseudomonadati; phylum Pseudomonadota; class Alphaproteobacteria; order Hyphomicrobiales; family Alloboseaceae; genus Allobosea; species Allobosea sp. MMO-172. The sequence continues at coordinate 199,155 of NZ_JBBCUM010000009.1, forward strand.
ATCGGCCGCGATCGTCCTCGACGATGCCGATATCCCGACGGTCGTCGAGTTTCTCCGGCTGAATTCGCTGCGCAATTCAGGCCAGGTCTGCAGCAACAAGACGCGGATTCTCGTGTCGCGGCGGCGCAGGGACGCCTTCCTCGACGCTTATGCCGCCATGGTCGGCGCCATGCCAGTGGGCGATCCGGCTGACGCGGCCACGCAGATCGGGCCGCTGGTATCGTCCCGCCAGCGCGAGCGCGTCGAGGGATATATCGCCAGGGGCAAGGCCGAGGGGGCTCGCGTCGTCGCCGGGGGCGGCCGCCCGAGAGGTCTGGACAGCGGCTGGTTCGTCGAGCCGACCGTCTTCGCCGATGTCGAGCCCGACGCGACCATCGCCCAGGAGGAAATCTTCGGGCCCGTGGTCAGCGTCCTGACCTATGGCGACGAGGACGAGGCCGTCACGATCGCCAACAACTCGATCTATGGCCTGAACGGCTCCGTCTTCGGCGCCGATGTCGAGCGCGCCGTCGGCCTCGCCAGGCGGATCAGGACGGGCACGGTCGAGATCAACGGCTCGGGCGTCGGATTCCATTCGCCGATCGGCGGCTTCAAGCAATCCGGCATCGGCCGCGAAGCCGGGCTCGAAGGCTTTGACGCCTATGTCGAGCTGAAATCCATCGGCTTGCCGCCGGCCTATGCCGACGCGCTGTCGCAAAGCCTGCCGGCGAGTGGCTGAGGGCGGCGCCAGAGGAGATCCAGAGCTGCGGACGGCGGCGATCGAAGAACCCGGAAAGGGCCGCCTGTCGTCCGAAATGACAATCGAAATCGCAAAACCGGGAGGAAAACCATGCGTCGGAAACTTCAAACGCGACCCCTGCGAGCCACGATGGCCGATCTGGCCGGCAAGACCGCATTGAGTGCGGTGTCGCTCGGCCTGGCTTCTGCGCTGGCTCTGTCCGCGGCAGGAGCCCAGACGGCCAGCGCGCCGGTGAAGATCGGCGTCCTCACCGACATAGCCGGGCCGTTCGCCGATATCGGCGGGCACGGCTCCATTGCCGCCGCCGAGATGGCGGCTGCGGATTTCGGTGGCTCGGTGCTGGGCCGGCCGATCCGCATCCTCTCCGCCGATCCGCAGCTCAAGCCCGATGCCGCCGTCACCATCGCGCGGCAATGGTACGATCAGGAGGGCGTCGGACTGATCGTCGATCTCCCGAACTCGCCAATCGCGCTGGCGGTGCAGGCCCTGGCCACCGAGAAGAAGAAGCTCGCCATCGCGTCCTCGGCCGCGACCGACGCGCTGACCAACCAGCAATGCTCGCCCTATGGCGCGCATTGGGCCTATGACAGCTACTCCGTCGGCAAGACGCTGGCGGCGGCGCTCGGCGCCCCGGATTCGAGCTGGTTCTTCCTGACGGCCGATAATTCCGGCGGCACGGCGCTGCAGGAATCGCTCTCCACCTTCCTCAAGAAGTCGGGCGCGGCGATCCGTGGCACGGTCCGGTTCCCGCCGCATGCCGGCTCGGAGATGTCGTCCTTCATCCTCCAGGCCCAGGCCTCGGGCGCCAAGTTCATTCCGGTCGCCGGCGCCGGCGGCGATCTGCTCAATGTCGTCAAGCAGGCCCGCGAGTTCGATCTCGGGCGCAACGGCCATACCATCGTCGGCACCGCGATCTTCGTCACCGACGTGAAGGCGATGGGGCTCGAGGCTGCGGAGGGGCTGTCCTTCGCGACCGGCTGGGTCGACAACCAGAGCCCGGAGGCGACGGCCTGGTCGAAGCGCTTCTTCGAGCGCCGCAAGGCGATGCCCAACGCGGTCCAGGCCGGCATCTACTCGGCGGTGCTGCACTATCTCAAGGCGATGCAGGCCACTGGCACCGACGACGCGGCGAAGGTCATGGCCAAGATGCAGGAGCTGCCGGTGAACGACATGTTCGCGACCAACGGCGTCCTGCGCAAGGACGGGCGCATGGTGCACGACATGTACCTAGTCCAGGCCAAGAAGCCGTCGGAATCCACCGGGCCGTGGGACCTGGTCAAGATCGTCAAGACGGTGCCCGGCGCCGATGCCTTCCGCCCGGTTTCGGAAAGCGCCTGCCCGCTGCTCAAGAGCGCTCAGTAAGAAGCGTGCCGCGGTCGCGGGCCTGACCTGCGGCCGCGCTATCCGAGGGGAGGACATCGATGCGCGGCGTGATCTTCAAAGGTTCCAGAGAGGTCGAGCTTCTGGATTTCGACGACCCCGTTCCGGGGCCGGGCGAGGCGGTGATCGCGATGAAGGCCTCGGGCCTGTGCGGCAGCGACCTGCATTTCTATCGCAACGGCATGGCCGCGGCGATCGAGGCGATGGGCTTCAAGGACCGGATCGCTGCCAGCGCCGACGGCGAGATCAGGATCATCGCCGGGCATGAGCCCTGCGGCGTGATCGCCGAGCTGGGGCCGGGCGTCGATCCCAAGGCCTTCAAGGTCGGCGACCGCGTCATCGTCTTCCACTACGAAGGCTGCCGGCATTGCGATCATTGCCGCACCGGCTGGTCGCAGCTCTGCGACGATGGTGCGCGGGTCCATGGCGTGATGAGCCATGGCGCCCATGCCGATTACATGAAGGTGCCGGTTTCGACCCTCGTCCATCTCCCGGAGGAGATGTCGTTCAAGGGTGGAGCTGCAGTCGCCTGCGGCACGGGCACGGCCTATGGCGCCCTGCTGCGCCTGAACATCAGCGCGCGCGATACGCTCGCCGTCTACGGGCTTGGGCCGGTTGGGCTTTCGGTCGCGCAGCTCGCGGCGGCGATGGGCGTCGAAGTCATCGGCATCGACATCAATCCCGATCGGGTGGCGCGCGCTGGGGATTTCGGCGTCGCGCATGCGATCGATGCCGGCACGCACGATCCGGTCGAGGAGATATTCAAGCTGACCCGGGGCAGGGGTGTCTCCTGCGCGGCCGAATGTGCCGGCGGGGAAGCCCCGCGCAGCCAGGCGGTCCGCAGCACGCAGACCTGGGGCCGCATCGCCCTGGTGGCTGTTGGCGGCAACGTCACGCTCGACGTGATGAAGGACCTGATCGGCAAACAGCGGACACTGATCGGCTCCTACACCTTCTCCGAGGTCGGCATGAAGGATTGCGCCCGCTTCATCGCCGATCACGGCGTCGAGGTCGACCGGCTCTTCACCGAGGAATGGACGCTCGATCGGGCCGCCGAAGCCTATGCGGATTTCGACAGGCAGGCCGGCGGCAAGGGCGTCTTCCTGTTCTGACGGCCGCGAGGCTCTTCCGGCGGCGCGCGGCATGCGCCCCGCCGAAGAAATGAAACATCAGCGAGAAATGAGGTTGCCGACATGGCTCAGACATCTTCGCAACGCTCCCTGGAGCAGGCGGTCGCCCAGTTCGTGACCGGGTTCGATCTTGGCCAATTGACGCCGGGTGCCCTCGACGGGGTCAAGCGGCTGATGGAGGATCAGCTCGGTTTGCAGGTCGGCTGCTCGCGCCTGCCCTGGTGCGGCCAGGTCGAGCAATATGCCCTGGCGCAGAGCCGGCCGGGGCGCTCGCGGATCATGGCGAGCGACCGGCTGGTCAGCGCAATCGACGCGGCTTTCGTCAACGCGACCTTCGGCCATTCCTTCGAATATGACGATGCCCACCGGCAGAGCGCGAGCCATCCGGGCTCCTGCGTCGTCTCCTCGGCATTGGCCGTCGCGGAGGAACTTGGTGCGACGCTGGACGAGGTCGTGGCGGCGATCGTCGTCGGCTACGAAGTCTATACGCGCCTCGGCTGCCTCGCGGCGCCGGACTTGCTGACCCGTGGCTTCCATCCGCACGCGATCCTCTCCACCTTCGGCGCGGCTGCGGTGACGGCCAGGCTCAGGGGCTTCGACGAGCGCACGACCGGGCATGCCCTGGCTATCGCGATGAGCCACGCTTCCGGCACGACGGAATACACCTCCTCGGGCGGCTCGGTGAAGCGGGTGCATTCCGGCATCGGCACGCGCAGCGGCATCGTCGCGGCCGACATGGCGAGCGCCGGCATCACCGGCCCGCTCGACTACCTGACCGGCCCGAAGGGCTTCTACCGCACCTTCCTGCAGCGGCCGGTCGCCAGCGACGCACTGTCGTGGTTCGAGCCTTCGGCGCCGTTCCAGATCGAGAAGGTCTGGATCAAGCCGCATCTCTGCTGCGGCTGCATCCACGCCTATATCGATGCCGCCCGGCAATTGCGCGACCGTGCCGGCGATATCACCGGCCTCACAATCAGGATCCAGAGCTCGGCCAATACCGTCGTCGGCACCAAGAACATCCACGCCTATGCGCCGGAGACGATCGAGCATGTGCAGTACAGCCTGCCGGTGCAGATGGCCTTCACGCTGCTCGGCCTCGGCAATGGCTATCTGGTCCATCTCGGCTATCTCGACGGCAAGCTCGACCTCAGCCCCGACGGGCAGATCCTGAAGACCGCCCGGATGATCGAGATCATCGAAGATCCGGAGCTCGACAAGCGCTACCCCGGCAAGTTCGTGGCCGATGTCACCGCGACTTTTCGCGACGGCACATCGCAGCATGTCTTCGTCGAGGATTCGGCCGGGACGGTCGAGAATCCGATGTCGCAGAAGATGCTCGACGAGAAGTTCAGCGAGATCGCCGCGGCTGTCCTCGACGAGGGCAGGGTGGCGGCGTTCCTCAAGGGGATCAAGGCGCTTGACGGGCGTGCCAGTGCCGCGTCGCTGACCGCGCTGTCCTCGCCTTCGGGCGGGAGCCGGGAGGCCGGCCGCCGCGAGCCGGAAATGGCCATAGGCAAAGCCTTGAGCCAGTAGAGGGGGCTCCCGGATTACCCGGTTCTCAAACACTCGTTAGAGTCAGACGCAACGCTACACAAAACGAGCGCCTTGCCTGCCGATCAGCGCAGGCCGCCTCCCGGGTTCCGCTGGATCGCGGCTTCGGGGGCACGGCGACGCTCGCCCGGCGGGAGGCCGATACGATGGGTTACCAGCTCAGCGAAGATCAAAGCGCCATCATCGATGCGGCGCAGCGCATCTGCGACAAGTTCCCGCTCGAATACTGGCTGCGGAAGGATCGCGAGCACGCGTTTCCGCATGAGTTCTTCAAGGAGGTAGCGGAGGGCGGCTGGCTCGGCATCTGTACGCCCGAGGAATTCGGCGGAGCCAATCTCGGCGTGACCGAGGCGGCGCTGTTCCTGCGCACGGTCGCCTCCTGCGGCGGGCAGGCGGCTGCCTCGACCATCCATATGAACATCTTCGGCCTGCAGCCGGTCGTCCATTTCGGCACGGAGGAGCAGAAGCAGCGCTTCCTGCCGCCCTTCACCCGCGGCGAGGTCAAGGCCTGCTTTGCCGTGACCGAGCCCGATACCGGCCTCGATACGACCAAGCTCAAGGTCGTCGCCAGGAAGCAGCCCGATGGAAACTACCTGATCTCGGGCAAGAAGGTCTTCATCTCCACCGCCCAGCAGGCCGACCACATGCTGATCCTGGCGCGCACGACGCCGATCGATCAGGTCAAGAAGCATAGCGAAGGCCTGAGCCTGTTCTACACCAAGCTCGACCGCGACTATGTCGAGATCCGCGAGATCGACAAGCTCGGCCGCGCCGCGGTCGACACCAATGAGCTCTTCATCGACAACCTGCCGGTCTCCGCGGACAGTCTGATCGGCGAGGAAGGCAAGGGCCTCACATACATCTTCCACGGCATGAATGCCGAGCGGGTCTTCGTCTCCGCCGAGCAGATCGGCATCGGCCAGGCGGCGCTGCGCCTTGCGACCCAATACGCCAAGGACCGCGTCGTGTTTGGCCGGCCGATCGGCCAGAACCAGGGCGTCCAGCACCCGCTTGCGCGCAACTGGGCCGAGCTCGAAGCGGCGAACCACATGATGCTGGCGGCGGCCGATCTCTACGACAAGGGCCTGTCCTGTGGCTCCGAGGCCAATGCCGCAAAGCTGCTGGCGTCGGAAGCCTGCATGAAAGCCTGCCAGACCGCGATCCTGACCCATGGCGGCTTCGGCTACGCCAAGGAATACCATGTCGAGCGCTTCATGCGCGAAGCCTGGATCGGCTACATCGCCCCGGTCACCCCCCAGCTCATTCTCTCTAACATCGCCGAGCGCAAGCTCGGCCTGCCCAAGTCCTATTGAGACAAGCCAGGGGGAAACGCCATGAAACCGATCCGCTCGTTCCTCTTCGTTCCCGGCAACAAGGAATCGATGCTCGACAAGGCGGTGAACGCCGGTGCCGACGCGCTGATCCTCGACCTCGAGGACAGCGTGCCGCCGGCCGAGAAGGCCGCGGCCCGCGCGCTTGTCGCCGGCAAGATTCCGGAGCTGATCGCCAAGGGCCAGCGCATCTGGGTGCGCATCAACCGCACCGCCCATATCTACGATCTCGACGATCTGCTGGCGGTCGTGCAGCCGGGCGTCGAGGGCATCTACATCTCCAAGCCCTGGGGGCCGGAGGATGTGCACATGGCCTCCTGCATGATCGCGGAGGCGGAGAGCCGGGCCAATCTGGAGATCGGCACGATCAAGCTGATCCCGCTGCTGGAGACCGCGCGCTCGATGCAGCTCTGTTTCGAGATCGCGCAGATTCCGCGTGTCGCCGGCATCGTCGGCGCCACCGCCAAGAACGCCGATGTCGGCCGCGCGCTGAAATATGTCTGGACGGCCGAGGGCCGCGAATCCGAGTATCTGAAATCCCGCGTCGTCATGGCGGCCCGCGCCGCCGGCAAGCTGCCGATCGGTGGCATCTGGCAGCAGATCAAGGACCTCGACGGCCTCGCGAAGGCGTCGCAATTCGACCGCCAGCTCGGCATGGCCGGCGAACTGGCGCTGCATCCGATGCAGGTCGAGACGATCAACCGCACTTATACGCCGACGCAGGACGAGGTCGCCTACTATCAAGGCATGGTCGATGCGCTGGCGCAGGCCCAGGCCAACGGGCGCGCCTCGGTGATGTACGACGGCGAACATATCGACATCGCCCACGTCAAAACGGCCCACGACATCATCGCGCTGGCGGCCGAATACCGCGCCTGACCGCGACAAGCGGAGGGCTTCGCCGAACGAGGCCCGGCCGAAACAAGACAACGGGAGGACTATCTTGGAACAGGCTGCGGATTCCGGGCGCCTGCCGCCCCTGGCGGGGCTTCGCGTGCTCGACCTCACTGTCGCGCTCGCCGGCCCCTATTGCACGCTGCTGCTGGCCGGACTTGGCGCGGAGGTCATCAAGATCGAGTCGCCGACCGGCGGCGACATCGCGCGCTTCAACCCGCCCTTCTACGGCAAGGACGGCATCCATCTCGACAATATGGAGCCGGGCGACATTTCGCTCTCGATCCTGGCCCGCGCCCGCAACAAGCGCAGCATCTCGCTCGATCTCAAGACCGAGCGCGGCCGCGAGATCTTCCGGGACCTCGCCACGCACGCCGACATCATCGTCGAGAACATGAGCGACGGCACGGTCGACCGGCTCGGCGTCGATTACGAGAGCATCAGCAGGATCAACCCCCGCATCGTCTATTGCTCGATCACGGGGCTGGGGCGCCCGAGCCCCTATCCGGGCGTCAAGGCGATGGACATCACCGTCCAGGCGCTCAGCGGCGTGATGGACACGACCGGCTTCGCCGACGGCTCTCCGGTCCGCTTCGGCCTGCCGATCGCCGACCTGATCACGCCGCTCTACGGCATCATCGGCATCCAGGCCGCTCTGCGCCAGCGCGAGGAGACGGGCAGGGGGCAGAACATCGTCGTCTCGATGCTGGACTGCCTGACCTCGCTCCTGCCCTTCGAGCATTTCGACGTCTTCCAGCGCGCCGGCTTCCCGCCACGCTCGGGCAATCACCAGAACCGTCTGGCGCCCTTCGGCATCTACAAGACCGCCGACGGCTATGTCTCGATCGCGGCGGCCAACGACAAATGGGCTGCGGCCATTTTCGACGCGATGGGGCAGCCGGAGCTGAGCCAGGACCCGCGCTTCACCGGTCGGGGGCCGCGCGCCAAGAACGCCGATGCGCTCAACGCCCTGATCGAGGGCTGGACCAGCCAGCACAACACGCAGGACGTCATCGCGGAGCTGCAGACGAAACGCGGCGTACCCAGCGTCACCGTGCGCACGGCGCTGGAAGCGCTGGCAGACCCGCGCCTTCACGCCAGCGGCGCGATCCAGACGCTGGTCCATCCCGATGCCGGCAAGATCGACGCCGTCGGCGCCGGCGTGCCGATCCGCATGTCAGGCGCCAAGGTCGGGTTCGATCGTCCGGCGCCGAAGCTCGGCGCCGACAACGAGGACATCTACGGCCAGCTTCTCGGCCTCGACGCGCAGGCCATCGCGCGGCTGCGGGCAGAGCAGGTCATCTGACTTACCGGCGGCTCGCGGGCCGCCCTTATCCAAGCACCAGGGAGATTCCCATGACCGTCGACTATCAGAAGCTCGCGACCGGCAAATATTACGAGGAACTCGTCGTCGGGAACGTCTACAAGCACGCGATCACCCGCACCGTCACGGAGACGGATAATCTCCTGTTCAGCACGCTGACCTACAACTCGGCCTGGCTGCACATGGACGAGGAATACTGCAAGCAGACCGCGCATGGCCGGCGCCTGGTCAACAGCCTGTTCACGCTGTCGCTGGCCTGCGGCGTCACGGTCGCCGATACGACGCTGGGCACCACCGAGGGCAATCTCGGCTTCACCGACGTCAAGTTCTCCTCGCCGGTCTATATCGGCGATACGCTCTACAGCGAGACCGAGGTGATCTCGAAGCGCGAGTCGAAGTCGCGCCCGCAATCCGGCATCGTCGAGTTCGAGACCCGCAGCATCAACCAGCGCGGTCAGGTCGTGCTGTCCTTCCGTCGCACTGGCCTGATGCTCAAGAAGAGCGAGCTGCCGGCGGCGTGAAACGCGCCGCAGGCGGTCTCAAAGCATCCAGCCCGCACGCTCGCCATCGACGATCGCGTCGGTGACGAGCCGCGGCGTGCGGCAATCGCCGACGATGTGCAGCTCGGCCGGACCATCAGCCAGGGCATCAGCCAGCGTTCGCGATGCCTCCTGCCCCATGCCGACGATCACGGTCTCGATGCCGGCCAGTGTGGTGCCTTGGCCGGTATAGCGGTCGCGCAGCGCGACCGTCGTTTCACCGACCGACTCGACCAGCATGTTCGGCAGAACCTGCACCCCTTTGGGGCGAAGCCGGCGGTAGAAATCCGGGACGTGGTCGGAGTGGAGAGCCGCGCCGGCATGGAGGAAGGGGGTGACGATGGTCACAGTCTTCCCCAGCTCGGCCAGATGCTCCGCCGCATAAGCGGCAGAGAGGTGAGGGTCCTCGTCGATCACCACGACCGAGGTGCCGATGGACTCCGGCCGTTCGAACACGTCCCAGACGGTGAGGACGTGCTCGCCATTGAGCCCAGCGATCGGTGCCTCGCCTTGACGCAGACTGGAGCGCCCGTCGCGCCGCGGTGTCGAGCCGGTCGCGAGGATGATCGCCTCGTATCCGGCAAGCAGAGCGGGTGTCGCCTGCGTGTTGAGCCGGATGTCGAGTTGGCATTTGCGCAGCATATGTTCCTGCCAGCGCGTGATCTCGCCGAAGGCGTAGCGGCTTTTCATCTGCGCCGTCATGCGGTTCTGGCCGCCGAGCCGGCCGTTGGCCTCGAACAGCACGACCTCATGCCCGCGCTCATGGGCGACGCGGGCCGCCGCCATCCCAGCCGGCCCGCCGCCGATCACGGCGACGCGCTTGCGGCTTCCGGCCGGCTTCATCGTGCCGATGCCGAGCTGGCGTTCGCGCCCGACCGCGACATTGTGGACGCAGCCGATGCCGCGACCCTGATCGAGCCCCATCAGGCAGGCCTGGTTCGAATAGGTGCACTGGCGGATATCCTCGACCGCGCCGCCCCGCGCCTTGGTCGGCCATTCCGGGTCGGAGATCAGGGCACGCGCCATGCCGATCATGTCGGCCTGGCCGGAAGCCACGACATCCTCGGCGATGGCCGGCGAAGGGATGCGCGAGACCACGCAGATCGGCAGGCCGGTCGCGGAGCGGATCTGCCCGGCGACCTCGGCGAACTGGGCCTCCGGCGCGCCCATGTCCGAGATCCAGCCGGGATAGGCGGCCGAGGTCAGGCCGCTGATGTTGAGATAGTCGACCTGCCTGGTTGCAGCGAGGCGCGTCGCGATCTCGACCGACATCATCGGGTCGATCCCGTTCGGCAGGCCGTCATAGGCGTTGAGACGCACGCCGATCACGAAGTCAGCGCCGCGCTCCCGGCGGATACGGGCGATGCTCTCGATCAGAAAGCGGCAGCGGTTCTCCAGGTTGCCGCCATAGCGATCCTCACGCAGATTGGTGTTGGGCGAGAGGAATTCATGCAGCAGATAGCCCTGCGAGGCGAAGAGTTCGACGCCGTCGCCGCCCGCTTCCGCGACATTGCGGGCGGCGGTGGCGAAGGTCTCGATGTACTCCTCGATATCGGCGATCTCCATCGCGCGCGGGATTTCGCGGGTGCGCGGGCAGGGCAGGGCCGAGGGAGCGAAGAGCGGGATATTGTAGCTCTTCACACCCGGCGCATGGAGCTGCCGGCCGCTGGCATTGAGCTGCGAGACGAAGCGTGCGCCATGGGCGTGCACCCCGTCGATCAGGCGCTTGTAAGCGGGGATCAGCTCGGGATCGTCGATGCGGTCGAGGGTGCCGAGCGAGCTGGTTTCCAAGGCGCCGCCCCAGTTCGCCAGCCGCTTCCAGGAAGGCGGAAACAGGAAGTTCGACATCACGATCAGGCCGGCACCGCCCTTGGCGCGCTCGACATGGTAGTCGATGACGCGCTCGACGGTGGAGCCGTAGCCGGGCGCGAACACCACCGCATGCGGCGCCATGACGATCCGGTTTCGGAGCGTCATCGGGCCGATCGTCAGCGGGCTGAAGAGATGAGGAAACGGCCCGCTCATCGCAGCGCTCCTAGCCGGGGAACTGTCTGAAATCGGGCTGGCGCTTCTCGCGATGCGAGGCCAGGCCCTCGACCACCTCCGGCCCGCCGAAGCCGAGCATCTCCAGCGCCAGCGAGGCATCGAAGCTCGGCCCCATCATGCGCAGCCAGTTGTTCAGCGCATACTTCGTCCAACGGATGGCGCTGGGCGCCCCATCGGCCAATCGGGCCGCGACGGATACGGCCTTTTCCTGCAGTTCGGCATCCTCGACGGCGAGCGAGATCAGGCCGATCTCCTCGGCCTTCTCGCCGGTCAGCGGATCGCAGAGCAGGAGATAGTATTTCGCCTTGGCCATGCCGCAGAGCAGGGGCCAGATGATCGCGGCATGATCGCCGCCGGCAACGCCGAGGCGGGTATGGCCATCGACGATCTTGGCGGTCTTCGCGGCAATCGAGACATCGGCGAGGATGCCGGCGACGAGGCCGGCGCCGACGACGGGGCCGTGCATCGCCGAAACCAGCGGCTTTGAGAAGTTGATGATGTTGTAGACGAGGTCCTTGGCCTCGCGCCACATCCGGGCGCGTTCTTCATGCGTCTCGATCATCGCCTGGACCACATCGAGATCGCCGCCGGCCGAGAAGCCGCGTCCGGCGCCGCAGAGGATGACGGAGCGGACGGTGGGATCGGCGTCGATCTTCGACCAGACATAGGTCAATTCGGTATGGCCGATGGCATCGAGCGCGTTCAGCCGCTCTGGGCGGTTGAGGGTGAGGCGCAGCACGCCCTCGGCCGGGCGGTCGAAGAGGATGCGCTGGTAGCCGGAATAGTCGCTCATGATCCGTCGTCCTGTTGGCCCGCGTGCGGGTTCAGATGCTGCGTTTGGAGGTGATCCCGCCGTCGACCGTGATGATCGTGCCCGAGGTGTAGCCGGAGCGCGATGAGGCCAGGAAGACGAAGAGGTCGGCCACCTCGCGCACTGAAGCCGGCCGGCCGAGCGGATAGTGCTGGAGATATTCGGTATGGCGCTCGGCATCGCCAAGGCGCGACTGGGCGCGGGCCTTCAGCACCTTGTAGATCCGCTCCGTCGCGACCGGGCCCGGATTGATGCCGAGCACGCGGATGCCGTCCTCCAGGCTGCGCCCGCCGATGGCGCGGGTGAAGGCCATCAGGCTCGCATTGCCGGTCGAGCCGGCGACATAGTCGAAGTCGAAATTCTCGCCGCCATTGCCGATATTGTTGAGAATGACGCCGGCGCCGCGGGCCTTCATGACAGGGTAGATCGCGCGGGTCAGATCGATATAGCCGAAGACCTTGAGCTCCCAGCCCGCGCGCCATTTCTCCGCATCGACCGTCCAGAGATCACCGCCCGGGATGGCGCCGGCATTGTTGACGAGGATGTCGATATCGGGGGCCGCAGCCACCACCGCCTCTGCCGCGCCGGGAGCGGTGAGGTCCAGCGGCTGAATGCGGACATCGACGCCATGGGTCCCGCTCAGTTCCTTCTGCAATGCCGTGAGGCGGTCGCCCGAGCGGGCCACCAGATGCAGATTTGCGCCTTCCTCGGCGAAGGCATGGGCCAGCCCTTCGCCTATGCCTTGCGAGGCGCCGGTGATGACGACGCGCTTGCCTCTCAGAAACAGATCCATGGCACTCGTTCCATCCCTTGATCTTATTGGCAGCGGATGCGCGAAAACGGCTCCGCTGACATTGGCCCCCCCCTCGCCGAATTGGCCCCGACGACGGTTCGGCATGAAGCGCGGCGCTGCGGCGGCCGTGGCGCTCCTTTGCGCCCGCTGCTTTTGCCTTGTGCCGGACGGTCCGGTCCAACCGACCGGCCGCTACAGTAGGACAAGCTTCACAGAGCATCAATACAAACTATCGTTTGGTTGAAAAATTAACGAGTCACCGGCTTCATTGCTGCCTAAGTGCAGGAGGCATCAGCTTGATTCAGGATTCAAGGGCGAGTAGTGACGAGAAGCGCTCGTCGCCGCGGCTGGCATGATCAGGCGGTCGAAATCAATGGAATCTGGTCTTCGGACCTGATGGGAAAGACCGGACTCGAGATGAGAGCACGCAGCACGAGGAAGCCGGCCGCTTCGCAGGCCGCGGAAGCAGCGAAGCCGAATCCGATGAGGGGCGAAATCCTCAACGCGGCAGCGGAGATTATCGTTCGTCAGGGCTACGAGGCCTGCACGATGCGTGCGGTCGCAGCTCTCGTCGATATGAAGGCGGGGAGCCTCTACTACCACTTCAAGTCGAAGGACGAGATCGTCGAGGAAATCCTGAACCAGGGCATCGAGACCCTGTTCGAGTTCGTCCAGGACACCATCCGCAACCTGCCGGCCGAGGCGCCCTTCGCCGAGAAGGTCAGCGCTGCAGTGGGCGCGCACTTGTCCAGCATGGTCGGCAAGGATCGCACGTTCATGCATGTCTACGAGCACCTTCCCCCGGTCATCAAACGCCGCAGCCGCAAGATGCGTGAGAAATACGCGCAGCTCTGGCGTGATCTCTTCGCCGCCGGCGTTGACGGCGGGGAAGTGGACCCGGCGATCGATCTGGCGATCGTCATTCCCTATTTCCTCGGCGGGTTGAACCGCGTTCCGGAGTGGATCCGTGCCAGCGGCGCGACCAGCGACACCGTCACGACGCTGGCCACGACCATGTTGCTGAGGGGCGTCGGCCTGCGGGCCTGACGATGGCGGGCGACGCCGGTCAGCCATTGGCTGCGGGAGCAACCCGCCGGATCTCGTCGAGCGCCGCCTCGTTATCGACCGAGGAAAGGTCGCCGGCCGGCAGCCCCGAATAGAGGCTGCGGATCACGCGGCGCATCACCTTCGAGCTCTTGGTCTTCGGCAGCATCGCGACGACATGGACATGCGATGGCCGGAATGGCCGGCCCAGTCGGACGTCGACATGGGCCGATACCTCCTTCGGGATATCCGCGCCGGCCTTGTCGGAAGGCACGACGAAGACGACGAGCTTCTGGCCCTTGACGGGATCGTCGACGCCGATCGCCGCCGCCTCGTTGATGCCGGCCAGTTCCAGCACGACCTCCTCGACCTCGGCCGGTCCGAGTCGTTTGCCGGCGACCTTGATCGTGTCGTCCGAGCGGCCGCGCAGCATGAAGCCGCCTTCGCGCAGCCGGATCGCGAGATCGCCATGCAGCCAGAGGCCCGGCACCGCGCTCCAGTAGGTTTCGAGATAGCGCTCGTCATCCTGCCAGAACGACCGGGTCATCCCAACGAAGGGCTCGCGCACGGCGAGTTCGCCGACCGTTTCGCTGATCGAGCGGCCTTGCGGATCGACCACATCGACGGAGACGCCGGGCGAAGCGGTGTTGAAGGCCGTCGGCAGGATCGGCTTGGCGATGACGCTGGACAGAAGCGCGCCCGAGACCTCGGTGCCGCCGGTGTAATTGATCACCGGAGCGAGATCGCGCCCGAAATGGCGCTGGTACCAGAGGAAATGATCGGGATCGATGCCTTCGCCGGCCGTGATCAGCAGGCGCACCGAGGAGAGATCGCCCTTGGTGGCGAGTGCCTCATGGGCGGCTAGCCCCCGGATCAGCGTTGGCGCCGAGCCGTATTGCGTGACCTTGTGCCGCTCGACCAGCCGCGACATGCGCGACCAGTCCGGGAAGTCGGGCGCGCCATCGTAGCAGACCAGCGTCGCGCCGCGCATCAGCGTCGAGCAGATGATCAGCGCGCCGGCGATCCAACCCATATCGGCCGGCCAGAAGAAGACGTCGCCGGGCTTCACGTCGAAATGGACGGCGGAGTCATGGGCGATCTTGAGCGGCAGGCCGCCATGGACGTGGACGGCGCCCTTGGGCTTGCCGGTCGTGCCGGATGTGTAGATCACCATGAAGGGATCGTTCGCGCCCATCCGCTCGGCCGCGAAGCCGGCGGGCGCGTCCTGCTCGATGGCGCTCCAGGCTTCCGAGAGGGCGAATTGGGGGGAGTGCTCGACTGCGGCCTTCAGGATCACGCGCTCGACGGTCGGCAGCCGCTTGCACGCCTCGATCACCACCGCGCTGGTATCGACGAGCTTGCCGCGGCGGTGGAAGCCGGCGGTGGCGATGATGGCGCGAGCCTCGCAGGCACTTAGCCGAGAGACGATGGCGTCCGAGCCGAAGCCGCTGAACAGCGGCACGACGAGGGCGCCGAGATAGGCGATCGCCAGGAAGGAGATCGTCGCCTCGACCCCGCTCTCCATCAGCAGGCCGACGCGATCGCCGCGGTTGATGCCGCGCGCGCTGAGGCCGGCCGCGAAGCGCTCGACCCGCTGCTGCAGCTCGGCATAGGTCACTTGCGTGAGGCTGCCATCCTCGCTCTCGGCGATGACGGCCGGCCGTTTTTCAGCGCCGCGCTTGCCCCAGGCGAAAACGGAATCGGTCCAGTTCAACTCGCCGCCGACGAACCATTGCGGGAACTGCTTGCCGCGTGAGAGGTCGGCATAGTGCTCGTAAGGTTTCGACCAGACGATCTGGCAATAGTCGTTGATCACCTTCCAATAGGCAGCCGGGTCCTCGACCGAGAGGCGCTGCAGCGCATCGAAATCCGCGACGCCGAGCCGGCGCGCGATCTCGGTGACGTTCGCCTCCGCGATCTGCCGGGGTGAAGGCTGCCAGGCTTCGCCGGATGCTGCGTTCATGATCATGGCCTTTGATGCGGATGCAGGGTGGGATGACCGGCGCTCGGCGAGCTTTGCCGGGGTTGCGGCAGGTCTTCAGCCCTTCGGCGGGAAAGGATGGGCGCGCCGCATGCGGGCGGCAACCGGAACGGATGTCTCTGGCATCGTTTCTCTCCCGGGCCGCGTCTTGCGCGCGGCCGATCGCCAACGGCGTCGATGCAGAATTCTTACGATCATAAATCTAACGTTTGAAAGAGGTTTCGCCGCAGGCCTTTGGGAGACATAGGTAAAACCTATGGAAGTCGACGTGTCCTTGTGTCTCCGGGCGATCCATGGTCACTCGTCGCAACAAGACGAGGCCCGGGCCGACAGGCCGGCGAGCCACGGCAACAACCCCAGATCACGGCAAGCGAACCCATGCGCAGCCTCCTTTTCGTTCCCGGCGATTCCGACAGGAAGATCGCGAAAGCGATGACGGGCGATGCCGACGCGCTGATCCTCGACCTCGAGGACGCGGTTGCGCCGTCGCGGAAGGACGATGCGCGCCGCATGGTGGCCGATGCGCTCGGGCAAGGCGGGCGCGGCCATGTCGGCGTCCGGGTCAACGCGATCGACACGCCCTGGTATCTCGCCGATCTCATCGCCGTCGCCCCGGCGAAGCCGCGCTTCGTCATGCTGCCGAAATGCAATGGCGCGGCCGATATCGCCCGGCTCGCGCATCATCTCGACCTGCTGGAGATGCAGTCCGGGATCGCCGCCGGGAGCATCGGCATCCTGCCGCTGGTCACGGAAGATGCGGCGGCTGTCCGGCAATGCGATTATGCCGGCGTGTCCGGGCGATTGATCGGCCTGTGCTTCGCGGCCGAGGACCTGTCGACCGATCTCGGCATCGCGCCGCGCTCGCCGGCTGGACGCTATCGTGCCCCGATGCTGTTGGCGCGCGCTACGGTGCTCCTGGCAGCCGCAGCGGCCGGCGTCCCGGCGATCGATACGCCTTATCCCGTTCCCGGCGATCTCGACGGCTTGCGCCGCGAAAGCACGGACGCGCTGGCGGACGGCTTCTCCGGCAAGCTCTGCATCCACCCCGGTCAGGTCGGCATCGTCAACGAGGCCTTCTCGCCGAGCCCGGCCGAGATCGACTGGGCCCGGAAGATCGTCGCCGCCTTCGACGCAGCCGCGGGCAGCGGCGTCATCTCGCTCGACGGCAAGATGGTGGACCGCCCGCATCTCGTGCGGGCGCACCAGCTGCTGCGCCGGGCCGCGCCGCTGCAGGCGGCAGAGTGACGGGGGCGGAGGCAAGCATGGCGAACGCAATCGACATTGCGCATCTGCAAGGCTGGGTCGGACGGAGCCAGTCCAATGGCGAGACCGTGACCAGTTTGCAGGCGGCGCAATTTGCGGCGCTCTTCGACCGGGAGGCTCCGCCGCGCCAGGGCGATATTGTGCCCGGGCTCTGGCACTGGGCCAACGCCTTTCCGCCGCAGCGGCAATCGCTGATCGGGCCGGACGGTCATCCCGTTCGCGGCGGTTTCCTGCCGCCGGTGCCGCTGCCGCGGCGGATGTGGGCCGGCGGCGAGGTCTCGTTCCTGCGCCCGATCCGGGTCGATGCCCTGCTGCGGCGGAATTCGACGATCCTCAGCGTCACGCTGAAGGAGGGCGGCAGCGGCCCGCTGGTCTTCGTCCAGGTCCAGCACGAGATTTCCGATCGCGAGGGGCCGGCGATCTCGGAAATCCAGAACATCGTCTATCGCGACGACCCGGCGCCCGGCCAGCCGGCCCCGAAGGGCAAACCGGCTCCGGCCGATGCCGATCACAGCGAAGCCTGGCATCCCGACGAGGTCGCGCTCTTCCGCTACTCTGCGGCGACCTTCAACGGCCACCGCATTCATTACGACCTGCCTTATACGCGGGAGGTCGAGGGCTATCCGGGGCTGGTGGTGCAGGGGCCCTTCACCGCGACCAAGCTGTTCTCCGTGCTTACGGAGAAGCTCGAAAGTCCCGTTGTAAGATTCTCATATCGCGGCATGAAACCGCTCTTCGCAGGGGACGCCCTGACCGTCGCCCTGAAGGCGACGGGCGACGGGCAGTACTCCATCTGGGCCGCCGACAGTGCCGGCGAGATCGGCATGCAGGCGGAAGCGCAGGTGGCGCCATGACTGCATTGGCCGGTTTCGATCCCGCCCGGTTGCTCGCCTATCCGATCCCGGAGATGGAGCAGTCCTTCACGCAGAAGGATACGATCCTCTACGCGCTGTCGATCGGGCTGGGGCAGGACCCGCTCGACGAGCAGCAATTGCGCTATGTCGATCATCATCGCGCGCTTCAGGTTGTACCGTCCTACGCCGTCGTGCTCGGCTTTCCCGGCTTCTGGATCGGCAATCCTGATACGGGCGTCGATCCGCGTTCCGCCCTCCATGGCGAGCAGGAGATCGCGCTGCACGGGCCCCTGCCGGTGAACGGCCGGATCGTCGGCCGGACGCGGATCACGAGCCTGATCGACAAGGGGGCTGGGCGCGGCGCGCTGCTCTATAGCGAGCGCCAGATCCTCGACGCCGAAAGCGGCGCCCTGCTCGCTACCACGACCATGTCGCATTTCCTGCGCGGCTATGGCGGTTTCGGCGGGGCTGACGGCCCCGTTCGCCCGGTCCACGCCGTCCCCGGGGCGCCGCCGGACCTGACGATCGAACTGCCGACGCGGTCGGAGCAGGCGCTGCTCTACCGGTTGAATGGCGACGACAACCCGCTTCATGCGGACCCGAAGCGGGCGGCCGAGGCCGGTTTCGCCCGCCCGATCCTGCACGGCCTCTGCACCTTTGGCGTGATCTGCCACGCGATCCTGCGCGGGCTTCTCGACTACGACGCGACGCGCCTCAAGAGCATGAAGCTGCGCTTTTCAGCGCCGGTCTATCCCGGCGAGACGATCGCCGTCGATCTCTGGCGCGACGGCAGTTTTCAGGCGCACGTGCCGGAGCGCGGCGTGCTCGTCGCTACCAACGGACTGGCCACGACAGGCTGAACGACAACAGGGCCGCCGCCTGAAAAAGGCGATGGGCGGCGGCAGGGAGAAGACGACATGGCCTTGGACGAGGAGCGGCTCGAAAACGTGCGGATGCTGCGCGAAAGCGCTGCCGCCGTTGCCGACAGGAGCGATCTTTCACGGGTTCGGGCTCAGCGCTTCCGCCAGCCCGGTTTCGACCGCGCCGTCTGGCGGCAGATGGCGGAGCTCGGCTGGCTCGGCCTGCGGCTGCCGGAGGAGCAGGGCGGAGCAGGGCTCGGCATGGCCGAGCTGATCGCTCTCGCCGAGGAGATGGGCGCCGCACTCGCGCCGGAGCCGTTCATCTCCGCTTTGATGGCCACCGACATGCTCGATGGGGCGCGCCTCGAAGCAGCTCTGACCGGCGAAGCGATCATCCTCGCGGCCTGGCAGGAGAAGCCCCGCCAACTCGACGGCGAGGTCGAAACCACCTTCGTCGACAGACGCGTCAGCGGGCGGAAGCTCCATGTGCCGATGGCGGCGGGCGCCGATGCCTTCGCGGTGGCGACCCGGCAGGGCGTGGCGATTGTCGATGCCAAGGATCCTGGCCTGACCATCGAGATCACGCCGGCGCAGGATGGCGGCCATTGGGGCACACTGACCTTCAATGGCGCCCGCGGCGAGCCGGGCCGGGCACCGCGCGAAAGCTGGCTGGACGAAGCGGTTCTCGCGACGGCGGCCACACTCCTCGGCATCATCGATGCCGCTCTGGAGCGGACCATCGATTACCTCAACGTGCGCCAGCAGTTCGGCGTCAAGATCGGCACCTTCCAGGCCTTGCAGCATCGCGCCGTCGATCTGAAGCAGCAGGCGCTCCTGACCCGCGCCAGCATCGAGGACGCTGCCGCGATCATGGACGAAGGGCAGGGCCCGGCCGCCAAGGCCGCTGCCTCCCGCGCCAAGGCCCGCGCCAGCGACGCGGCGCTGATCGTGACGCGGCAGGCGATCCAGCTCCATGGCGGCATTGGCTATACCGATGAGCACGATATCGGGCTCTTCCTGCGCAAGGCCATGGTGCTGGTGCCCTCGCTCGGCGATTCCGCCCTGCATCGCCGCCGCTTCGCGCATTTCCAGACTTTGGCCGCCGCCGACAGCAAGGAAGGGCAGCCCGCATGAGCGCCTCCCGCTACACAATCGACGACTATAACGCGCTGAGCGACAATGATTTCCGCGTGCTCGTCCGCGATTTCCTGGCCGAGCGCCATCCGCCGGAGCTGCGCAACCCGGTGAAGCGCCTGCACTGGGCCGAGGCGAAGCCCTGGTACATGGAGCTGTCCAAATATGGCTGGCTCGCGCCGAACTGGCCGAAGCAATATGGCGGCATGGGGCTCTCGGCCTCCAAGCAGCTGATCTATGTCGAGGAGTTCGAGAATTTCGGCGCGGCCCGCACGCCCGATCACGGCATGATGTTGTTCGGCCCGCTGCTGATCCGTTACGGCAGCGAGGAGCAGAAGGCGCATTTCCTGCCGAAGATCCTCTCGGGCGAGCATATCTGGTGCCAGGGCTATAGCGAGCCCAATGCCGGCTCCGATCTCGCGAGCCTGCGCACGCAGGCCGTGCTCGATGGCGACGAATGGGTGATCAACGGCCAGAAGACCTGGACCACGCTCGGCGGCGATGCCGACTGGATCTTCATGCTGGTGCGCACCGACGCGAGCGCCAAGAAGCAGGAGGGTATCAGCTTCCTGCTCGTGCCGATGAAGAGCAAGGGCGTCTCGGTCAAGTCGATCGTCAATCTCGACCTGCAGGACGAGTTCAGCGAGGTCTTCTTCGACGATGTCCGCGTGCCCAAGGCCAATCTGGTCGGCGAGCTCAACAAGGGCTGGAGCATGGCAAAAGCCCTGCTCGGCTTCGAGCGAATCTTCCTGGGCTCGCCGCGCCAATCGGCCCATGCCTTCGCGCGGCTGAAGGGGCTGGCGCAGCATTACGGCGTCTGGGACGATCCGGTCGTGCGCGATCGCTACAACCAGCTCTGGCTCGATCTGGAGGACCACAAGGCCCTCTACGAGCGCTTCGCCGACACCTTGCGCCGCGGCGAGATGCTCGGCGCCGAAGTCTCGCTGCTCAAGCTGAACCAGAGCGAGCTCTACCAGCGCATCTCGGAATTCATGTTGCAGATCACTGGGGAGGATGGCGGGCGGTTGGAGCCGGTCGACGGCAACGCCGACCTGCATGCGCCCGGCATCTTCCTGACCGCGCGGGCCGCCACGATCTATGGCGGCGCCTCCGAGGTTCAGCGCAACATCATCGCCAAGAACGTCCTGCGGCTGCCCTGAGACGGCTGCGGAGCAAGGGAGAACGAACATGCTTCTGGACGGAAAGGTCGCGATCGTCACAGGCGCCGGCGGTGGCATCGGCCGCGCGGTCGCGCTCGCCATGGCACGCGAGGGCGCGGCGGTGGTCGTCAACGATGTCGGCGCCTCGCTCGGCGGCGATGGTCAGTCGGCCTCGCCCGCGCAGGAGACGGTCAAGCTGATCGAGCAGGAAGGCGGCCGGGCGGTCGCCAATGCCGACAGCGTCGCGGAATGGCAGGGCGCCCGCCGCATCGTGCAATGCGCGCAGGACAGTTTCGGGCGGCTCGATGCCGTCGTGAACAATGCCGGCATCGTGCGCGACGGCATCTTCCACAAGATGGAGCCGGAGCAGTGGCTCTCGGTGATCAACGTCAACCTGAACGGCGTGTTCTATGTCAGCCGCGCCGCGGCGGACGCTTTCCGCGCGCAGCAATCCGGCGCCTTCGTGCACATGACCAGCACCTCCGGCCTGATCGGCAATTTCGGCCAGGCGAACTATGCCGCCGCCAAGCTCGGCGTCGCGGCGCTGTCGAAATCGATCGCGCTCGATATGCAGCGCTTCGGCGTGCGCTCGAACTGCCTCGCGCCCTTCGCCTGGAGCCGGATGACGGATTCCATTCCGGTCGACAGCCCCGAGCAGCAGGCCCGCGTCGAGCGGCTGATGAAGATGACGCCGGATAAGAACGCGCCGCTCGCCGTCTTCCTGGCCTCGGATGCCGCAAGCCACGTCAACGGCCAGATATTCGCCGTGCGCCATAACGAGATATTCCTGATGGGCCAGAGCCGGCCCTTGCGCTCGGTGCAACGGAGCGAAGGCTGGACGCCCGAGACGGTCGCCGAACACGCGGAGCCTGCCTTGCGCGCCTCTTTCGTGCCGCTCGACCGCAGCGCCGATATCTTCACCTGGGACCCGGTGTAAGCGACGGTTCGGACCGAACCCTCGCCCCGCGCCAAGAACGAGTCGAAGCCATGACGACAGATCATCACCACGCCGACGCCCATGCCGATATCCGCGACGCCGTCGCCAGGCTCTGCGCGGATTATCCGGGCGAGTACTGGCGCAAGCTCGACCGCGAGATGGCCTATCCGACGGAATTCGTGACGGCGCTGACCGAAAGCGGTTTCCTCTCGGCCTTGATCCCCGAGGAATATGGCGGTGCCGGCCTGCCGCTCTCGGCGGCGGCGGTCATCATGGAGGAAATCCAGCGACAGGGCTGCAACGGCGCCGCCTGCCACGCCCAGATGTATGTGATGGGCACGGTGCTGCGTCATGGCACCGAGGATCAGAAGCAGCGCTATCTGCCGAAGATCGCCTCCGGCGAACTGCGCCTCCAGGCCTTCGGCGTCACCGAGCCGACCAGCGGCACCGACACCACCGCCTTGCGCACCACCGCCCGCCGCGAGGGCGACCACTACATTGTCAACGGCCAGAAGATCTGGACGAGCCGTGCCGCACAGTCCGACCTGATGCTGCTGCTCGCCCGCACGACGCCGCGCGATCAGGTCGCCAAGCGCACCGACGGGCTCTCGGTCTTCATCCTCGACATGCGCGAGGCGCTGAAGGACGGCCTGACGATCCGGCCGATCCGTACGATGATGAACCATGCCACCACCGAGGTCTTCTTCGACAATGTGAAGGTCCCGGCCGCAAACCTCGTCGGCGAGGAGGGCAAGGGCTTCCGCTACATCCTCTCCGGTATGAATGCCGAGCGCATCCTGATCGCCTCGGAATGCATCGGCGACGCCAAGTGGTTCATCGACAAGGCCTCGAACTACGCCAAGGAGCGTCATGTCTTCGGCCGGCCGATCGGCCAGAACCAGGGCATCCAGTTCCCGATCGCCAAGGCCTACGCCAACATGCGCGCCGCTGAACTGATGGTGCGCGAGGCGATCCGGCTCTATGAGGCCGGCGCCAATCCGGGCGCCGAGGCCAACATGGCCAAGATGCTGGCGGCTGATGCTTCCTTCGAGGCGGCCAATGCCGCGATCCAGACCCATGGCGGCTTCGGCTTCGCGGAGGAATACGATGTCGAGCGCAAGTTCAGGGAGACGCGGCTCTACCAGGTCGCGCCGATCTCCACGAACCTGATCCTCTCCTTCATCGCCGAGCACGTGCTGGGCATGCCGAGATCCTACTGAAATTCGCAACCTACCCGCGGGTCATCCCGGACAGGCCGCGCAAGCGGCGCCGATCCGGGATCCATGCCGGAACGGTTCTGGCATGGATCCCGGGTCTCCCTGCGGTCGCCCGGGAGGACCGAGAAGGTTCGACCCGGGACCAAGCCCAACAGCCAATCGGAGAGTCGCCATGCGCCGCGCCGCCATCGTCAGTCCAGTCCGCACCCCGGTCGGCGCCTTCGGCGGCGCGCTCCGGCCGGTTTCCGTCGAAAAACTAGGCTCGGTCGTGGTGACCGAGGTGCTCAAGCGCACGGGGCTCGATCCGGCTCTGATCGAGGATGTCGTCTTCGCCCAGTCCTATGCCAATAGCGAGACGCCCTGCGTCGGCCGCTGGATCGCGCTGGAGGCGGGGTTACCGGTCCATGTGCCCGGCATGCAGCTGGACCGGCGCTGCGGCGGCGGACTTCAGGCGATCACGACGGCCGCGATGATGGTGCAGAGCGGTGCCTGCGACGTCGTCCTCGCCGGCGGCGTCGAGAGCATGAGCAATATCGAGTACTATACGACTGGTGCGCGCTGGGGCGGCCGCTCCGGCTCGATGATGCTTTATGACCGGCTCGACCGCGGGCGCGAGCGCTCGCAGCCGGTCGAACGCTTCGGCTACATCTCAGGCATGGTCGAGACGGCCGAGAATCTCGCCCGCGAATACGACATCCCGCGGGAGGCGGCGGATGCCTTCGCCGCGCAGAGCCAGCAGCGCGCCTCGGCTGCCTGGGCGGAGGGGCGCTTTGCCGAGGAGGTCGTTCCCGTCAGCGTGCCGCAGAAGAAGGGCGATCCGGTTGTCGTCGCCAAGGACGAGGGCCTGCGCCCCGACACTACACCGCAGATCCTCGCGAAGCTCAGGCCGGTCATTGCTGGCGGAACGGTGACGGCTGGTAATGCCGCCCAGCAGAACGATGCCGCCGCCGCCTGCCTGATCGTTGCCGAGGACAAGCTGGAAGAGCTCGGCCTGACGCCGCTGGGCTTCCTCGTCGGCTGGTCGGCCGTCGGTTGCGAGCCGGGGACCATGGGCATCGGCCCGGTGCCTGCGACCGCGCGTTTGCTTAAAAAAACCGGCCTGACACTCGACGAAATGGATCTGATCGAGGTCAACGAGGCCTTCGCGGCGCAGGTGCTTTCGGTTCTGAAGGCGTGGAATCTGGACGACCAGAGCCGCGTCAACGTCAACGGCTCCGGCATCTCCCTTGGCCACCCGATCGGCGCGACCGGCGTGCGCATGATGACCACGCTGCTGCATGAGATGAAGCGCCGCGGTGTTCGCTATGGCCTCGAGACCATGTGCATCGGCGGCGGGCAGGGCATGGCCGCGATCTTCGAAGGCGCCTGAGCATGGCGATCGAGATGACGGTCGAGGCGCTGGATTTCCCGGCACTGATCCGCCCCGGCAGCATGGTCTGCTGGGGGCAGGCCTCGGCCGAACCGCTCATGCTGACGCAAGCGCTGATGGAGCGGCGCGCCGAGATCGGCCGCTTCGACGCCTTCATTGGCATCGGCTGGAGCGAGACCGCCGACCCCGCCTTCGCCGACCATGTCCGCTTCCATTCCTATTGCGCGACCGGTACGAACCGGCGCCTCGCCGCGGCTGGCTGCCTCCACATCATTCCCTCGCATTATTCGACATTGCCGCGCGTGCTGGCGCCGCGGGTCGATGTGCTCATGCTCCAGCTCGCGCCGCCGGATTCCGAGGGACACTACAGCATGGCGGCGGCCTGCGAATATCTGCGCCCGCTGGTCGATAGTGCCCGGCTGGTGATCGCCGAGGTCAACGACCAGGCGCCGGCCACGCCCGGCCCGCATGCGCTGACGGAAGCCGATATCGACATCATCGTGCACAGCTCGCGGCCCCTCGTGAGCGCCCCTTCGCCGGCCCCGGGTGCGGCGGAGCAGGCTATCGGCCAGATCATCGCCGGACTGGTCGAGGACGGCGCGGTGCTCCAGGTCGGGCTCGGCTCTCTGCCGGAAAGCGCCCTGCAGGCGCTTGCGGGCCATCGCGACCTCGGCGTCCATTCCGGCCTGATGACGGATGGCATGGCCGATTTGATCGAGCGCGGCGTCATAACCAATGCGCGCAAGCCCTTCGATGCCGGCAGCAACGTTGCCGGGCTTCTGGCCGGAAGCCGGCGCCTGACCGATCTGGCGCATCGCAATCCGGCCTTCTCCCTGCGCGAGACCGCCTATACCCACGATCTGAATGTCCTCAGCCGGCTCGACCGCTTGACTGCGATCAACGCCGCCGTCGAGGTCGATCTCACCGGCCAGATCAATGCCGAGGAGGTCGCAGGCCGCTATGTCGGCGCCGTCGGCGGCGCCGCCGATTTCCTGCGCGGCGCGCATCTGGCGGCGCGCGGCCGGCCGATCATCGCCCTGCCGGCGACGGCAAAGGGGCGGGACGGGCCGGTCAGCCGCATCGTCGCCAGGCTTGGCGGCCCGGTCAGCACCTCGCGCGCCGATGCCGGGATCATCGTCACCGAATATGGGAGCGCCGATCTGCGTGGGCTGTCGCTGCCCGAGCGGCGGGCCCGGATGATCGCGCTCGCGGCGCCGGAGTTTCGCGAGGAACTGGAGCGCGCCGTCGCAACCGGCTGAGGGGCCTCACGTCAGCGAGGCGATGAGATGGTGGCGCTGGATCAGCTCGCCGAGGATGGCGCCCAGAAGCCGCTCGACGGCGAGGCTCGCCGCGCTGACCTCGCGGCCGGGCTTGCGCACCACATGGGCCGTACGTTCGATCCGTGGGTTGACGATGGGAACGAGCTTGAGCTCGCCGCGCAGCACCTCGTCCATCACGGCTGCCTGCGAGAGGATGGTGTGAGCGCTGGCGCGCGAGACGATCGAGACGATGTGCCGGAGCGCATCGACCTCCATGGTGACGTCGAGCGCGACGTTCTGGGCCCTGGCATAGCGCTCGACGAGCTCGCGCAGGCCATGAAGGCGGCTCGGCAGCACGAGAGGAATGCCGGATAGCGCGCTGAATTCGACCGGGGGCAGCAGTGGACCTTCGATTTCCGCCGCGCCGGGCCAGTTATCGGGAGCGGTGACGAGGAAAAGCTCTTCCTTGAGCAGGGGCTTCACGTCGAGATGGCTGCAATTCAGCCCCTGATAGACGATGCCGAGGTCGATATGCTCCTCCTCGACCCAGTTCAGCACATAGCCGGACATCGATTCCGCGATGCGCAGCTTCACATCCGGGAGCTCCTGCTGAACGGTCTCGGCCAGCGGTACGCTGAGCAGCAGGGCAATCGAGGGCGGGAAACCGATCACGACCGGCCCTTTTGCCTCACCGCCGATCCGCGTGACCTCGGCCATCGCCTCATCGAGGCTGGCGATGATGGCGCGGCCGCGCTCGGCGAACAGGCGCCCGGCATTCGTGAGCTGGATGCCGCGGTTGCCGCGCGTCATGAGCTGGACCGCGAGCGCGTCCTCGAGGCGGCCCAGCATCTCCGATAGCGAGGGCTGCGACAGCGATAGCTGCGCCGCCGCGGCCGAGATCGAGCCGGTTTCGGCGGCCGTCACGAAATAGCGGATCTGGCGCAGGTCGACGGATGGCTTGGGTTTGCGCATCGGGGCATCTCATGGACCGTCGGGCCGGGCGGCGAACCGGAGCGGCCGTTCAATCGGCGTAGTACTGCACTTCCAGCAGCACGCAACCGCCTTCGGAGCGGATCGGGCCATGCGGCGTGCCCGGCGGGCGGAAGACATAGGCCTGTTCGGAGAAGGAGCCGAAAGCGCTGGCTTCCCGAACGCCGTGCAGGTCGCCGGCGATCAGCATGGCCTCTTCGAAATAGTCGTGCGTCAGCGCTTCCTTCGTCTCGACCCCCGGCGCGAAGCGGACGAGCCGCGTGCGGCGGCCGGTCTTTCGCGTTTCGTCGAAATTGCTCGACAGCGTGAGGACCTCCAGGCCCGGAAAGCCGGGCAGGGCGGCCCAGCTCAGCGCGCTGATCGGCGTCAGGGTGTCGCCCGATGGCTTGGCCATGCTCCGCTCCTCGCTTTCCGAACCGGGGCGGCAGGGTGCGCCCGCCGCCCCGCTCGGCGATCTCACTTCTTGACCAGCGGGCAGTCGCTTTCGCTCAGCGGGCGGAACGCCTTTTCGCCGGGGATGACCACCACCTGCTTCAGCAGGTCCCAGGGCCCCTTCGACTCGGCCGGGGTCTTCACCTGGACCAGATAGGTGTCGTGCACCATCCGGCCGTCCTCGCGCAGCTTGCCGTTCTTGGCGAACATGTCGTTGATCGGCAGCTCGCGCATCTTGGCCATCACGGCGCCGGGCTCGTCGGTGCCGGCCGCCTGGACGGCCTTGAGATAATGGCTCACGGCCGAATAGACGCCAGCCTGGCTGTCGTTCGGCGCGGCGCCGTGGCGCTTCAGGAAGCGTTCGGACCAGGCTTGCGCCTCCGGGCTCTGGTCAGGGAAGAAGCCGGTCGCGAAGACCGTGCCCTGGGCGAGTTCGAGGCCGATCGCCTTGATGTCGGTAAGGAAGGCGACGATGGCGACGAGCTTCTGGCCGCCGGCGTCGATGCCGAATTCATGCGCCTGCTTCACCGCCGTGATCAGGTCGGCGCCGGCATTGCCCAGCGCGATATACTTGGCGCCGGACCCTTGCGCCTTGAGCAGGAAGGCGGACATGTCCGGGCTGTTCAGCGGATGCTTGACCGTGCCGACGACCTTGGCACCGAGCGGGATGATGAAGCGCTCGGTCGCCTTTTGCAGCGACTCGCCGGCGATGTTGTCCATCACCATGAAGAACCACTTGTCGCCGGGCTGCCGGGTCAGCGCCAGCGAGAGCGTCTTGCCGGCGGAGTAGCTGTCATAGACCCAGTGCACGCCGGTCGGCGAGCATTGCGCACCGGTCGCGAGCTCGGGGGCGCCCGTCGCGATCATCGTGATCTTCTTCTTGTCCTTGGCCAATCCCTGGACGGCCAGCGCAACGGCGGAATTGGGCAGGTCGACGATCATGTCGACGCCGTCATTGTCGAACCAGCCGCGTGCGACGGCGGAGGCGACATCCGGCTTCTGCTGATGGTCGGCCGAGATCATGGCGATCGGCTTGCCCAGCACCTGGCCGCCGAAATCCTCGATCGCCATCTGGGCGGCGGTGACCGAGCCCTTGCCGGACACGTCGGAATAGGTGCCCGCCATGTCGGTCAGCACACCGATCTTGACGGCGCCGTCCGAGGATTGCGCCAGAGCCGACGACGTCAGCGCCATCGCTGCCACGCCCGCCAGAAGCATCTTTCTGATCATGTTGTCCTCCCCTGTATCGGTTATCAGCGGATTGCCTTGACGCCGGTTGGGCGTAGCCCCGGTCCGCCTGTCGACGGGGCAAAAGCTTTGGGCAGCGGGCTGCTCAGCCCGCCAGTGATCGCTCGCGCGCGGTGGGTTCCTCGGTCGCGGCCAGGCTGATCACGCCGGCGTCGCGCAACGCGTCGATCTCGCGGGCGCTGAAACCGGCCCCGCGCAGCACCGCACGTGCGCCCTGGCCCAGGGCCGGAGCGGTGGTGCCGGAGGGCAGGGCGCCTGCCAGCCGGAAAGGCGTGACGAACGGCAGCGGCTGCGAGAGACCTGCGGCAGGCTCCCAGGCAAGAAATCCATTCTCCCGGTTCTGCTGCTCGGCGAGCGCTTCCCCGGGGGAAAGCACCGGGCTGCAGGGAATGCGGGCCGAGCGCAGCGTCGAAAGGCAGTCGGCGCTGCTGCGGGCCTTGCACCAGTCCTTCATGAAGGCGCTGAGCACGGCGCCATGTTCGCCGCGGCCGATATCGTCGGAGAAGCGTTGGTCGCCAAGCAGATGGGGGGCGCCGACGATCTGCGTCCAGCGCTCGAACATCTGCTGCCCGATCACCTGGACGATGATCCAGCCGTCGGTGGTCGCGAAGATGTCGGACGGCCCGGCGATCGGGCTGCGGTTGCCGATCGGGCTGCGGCTGCGCTCCCCGGAAGCCTCTTCGATCAGGATCGGGTTCATCATGGTGAGCGCGGTGCTGAGCAAGGAGGTCTGCACCTCCTGCCCGCGGCCGGTCTTGCCGTGCTCGTGGATCGCCGCCAGCGTCGCGAAGGCAGAAGCCAGCGCGGTGCCGTAGTCGACATAGGAGACGGCGGCGCGGAAGGGCTGGTCCTCCCAGCCGCTGAGATGGATCGCACCGCTCATCGCCTGGCCGGTGCCGTCGAACCCGATGCTGTCGCGCTCGGGGCCGCCTGCGCCATAGGCGGTGATGTTGGTCAGGATGATGTCGTCCTTCAGCTTGCGCAGCGCCTCGTAGTCGAGCCCGACCTTGGCCAAGGTCCTGGGGACCATGTTGGCGATGACGACATCGGAGTTGCGGACGAGTCGATGCGTCACCTCTGTCGCGCGCGGATGGCGCAGGTCGATCGGCAGGGAGCGCTTGTTCCGGTTGACCTGAAGGAACATCGCGCCGGCTTCGGGGCTGACCGGCATGACGTAGCGGTCGTCATTGCCCTCCGGCGGCTCGATGCGGATCACCTCGGCCCCGAGCGCTCCGAGCAGGGACGCGCAATAAGGAGCGGCGATGTAGCGCCCGAAATCCAGGATGCGAATGCCATGCAGCGGTGATTGTGACATCGTGTTACTCGATTGTGTCTAACGTAAGTTAGAATGTATTTCTGTGTTCGTCCAGATCGGCGATACGCCAGCCTGCGCCGCTCTCAGAGCGGCTTCTTGATCGCCTTGGCGATGACGCCGACGATGCCCTCGCGGAAGAGCAGGACGCAGAGGACGAAGATCACGCCCTGCACGACCGTGACCCAGG